>CAJWCW010000089.1 GCA_913030615.1 uncultured Gammaproteobacteria bacterium
TACGCAATGGGCATGTACCTCATGCGCCAAATCGGTACGCGCGGTGTCTACGGGCATCCCGAACTGCCGGATTTCATGGTATTCCTCAATTGGGAGGAACTGCCCTGGTACTGGTTTGGCTTTGACGCGTTCTGGTTTGCCATGCTGATGGTCGTTCTCGTTCCCGGATTGCTTGCGTTGGTGTTCGGTTGGCTCGCGTTCCGCTCGAGGGTCACAGGCGTATATCTCTCGATCATGACGCAAGCCTTAACCTACGCGCTGATGCTGGCGTTCTTTCGCAACGAGATGGGGTTTGGTGGCAACAATGGTCTCACCGATTTCAAAGACATCCTTGGCGCGTCGCTGCAGTCGGACGTCACACGCGTTGTGCTTTTTGTGATTTCAGCCATTGCGCTGGCATCGACTTATGTATTTTGCCGTTTCGTCGTGACGTCGAAACTTGGGCGCGTCGTCACGGCCGTGCGGGATGCTGATGATCGCACCCGTTTTATCGGTTACCGCGTGGAGAACTACAAAGTTTGGATTTTTACGGTGTCCGCCGTCTTGGCTGGGATAGCGGGTGCCTTATACGTACCGCAAGTCGGAATTATTAACCCAAGTGAGTTTCATCCCCTGAACTCGATCGAGCTGGTGGTGTGGGTGGCCCTTGGGGGTCGTGGAACGTTGTACGGTGCCGCACTCGGTGCCGTGATCGTGAATTTTGCTAAAACTTGGCTGACCAGTGAGTACCCGGAAGTTTGGCTGTTCGCTCTCGGCGGTCTATTCATTCTCGTGACTGTGGCGTTACCAAAGGGTGTCGTCGGTTTATTGCGCAATGTGTTGGGCTCAGGTCGTCAAGCGTTTAGCGAGTTCGTAGGGAGCCGAACCCTACCTGAAGCGTTGATCCAATGGACCAAAACTCGACCAGGGAACAAGGAGACTTAAGGTGTTTGGGGGATCGGGCGAAAAAGATAAGCTGGCGAACGTTTTTCAACCGTTTGTCACTCAGAGCTCTAACTTCTTGGCTCGGAAACCGAGCCGCGATGAACTGGTCAACACGGATTCTGGATACATTCTCTATCTTGAGGACATCACCGTGAGTTTCGATGGGTTTAAGGCCCTAGATGAACTCACGCTCTACATCGAAACCGGGGAACTCCGTTGCATCATTGGTCCGAATGGCGCTGGCAAAACGACCATGATGGATGTCATCACAGGAAAAACACGACCCGATTTCGGCACTGCGTTCTACGGTCAGCGCCTTGACCTCTTGCGACTTACAGAACCCGAGATCGCTTCGCTCGGGATCGGCCGAAAGTTTCAAAAACCGACCGTCTTCGACAACCATACCGTGCATGACAACCTCGAGTTAGCAATGGAGGCAGACAAACGGGTCTGGGCGACCCTCACGCGAAAATTGAGTGCCGAGGAACGCGACCGGATTGCCGAAGTGCTCGACATCATTGGCCTAAAGGAGGCGGTGTCAGCGTTGGCGGGATCGTTATCTCATGGTCAGAAGCAGTGGCTTGAAATTGGCATGTTGTTAATGCAGAACCCGCTCGTATTACTCGTGGACGAACCCGTTGCAGGCATGACTAAGCAAGAATCGGAGTCCACGGCGGAACTGCTGACGACGCTTGCAGGCGATCATTCGGTGGTCGTGGTCGAACACGACATGGAGTTTGTACGTTCTATTGCACGGAGGGTTACCGTACTACATGAGGGACGGGTGCTAGCTGAAGGACCCTTTGATGAAGTGCAGCATGACGCAAAGGTGATCGAGGTTTACCTGGGTGAGTGATGCTTAAGATCGACGAGCTCAATCAGTCCTACGGTCAAAGTCACACACTTTGGGATGTCAATTTGGAGGTCGACGACGGCGCTTGCGTGAGCCTAATCGGACGAAATGGCGTTGGTAAAACCACCCTGCTTGAGTGCGTCATGGGGTTATTAAAGACGGACTCCGGATCGATCGTTTTCAATGGCGCCAACTTGTTGTCTGAGGCCGCCGAACGTCGGGCTGCCCTGCACATTGGGTATGTTCCTCAAGGACGCATGATTTTCCCGCTGCTCACGGTTGCCGAAAACTTGGAGATCGGTCTTGGCAATCAGCCTCGTTCGAATCGCAACATTCCGGACCATGTGTTTGACCTTTTCCCGGTCCTAAAATCGATGTTACGCCGTCGGGGCGGCGACCTGTCTGGCGGACAGCAACAGCAGCTAGCCATCGCCCGAGCTCTGGTTATCAACCCAGATTTTCTGATTCTCGACGAGCCTACTGAGGGCATCCAGCCGAATATCGTGCAGGAGATCGGCGATGTCATTATGCAGCTGAATCGCGAGCTCGCAATGACGGTGCTGGTCGTCGAACAAAAACTACCTTTTGTCCGTCGTGTGTGTGATCGGTTCTTTATTATGACGAAGGGAGCCGTCGTTGCCTCAGGGAATATGGATGCGCTTACGGATGAGCTCGTCCAAGAGCACCTGTCGGTATGAAGTCTATGGCGAGCAGGGCATACGTAACCGCCGACGGATGGTCGGCCAAGTTGTCCCTTAGTTTTGAACGCGCTTTGGCGAGAACCAATTTAAGAGTGAAGGAGCGGGCGGGCCCACTGTCAGTCCAACGCCCCTTCTACCCTGAAGAAGACGTTTGTCATGCGTACGTACTTCACCCTCCCGGGGGCGTGGTCGGAGGCGATCAACTTGAACTTAATGTTCAGGTCCGGGAACAAAGTTCTGCCCTCATCACGACACCAGCAGCTAATAAGATATATCGGAGCAACGGTCCCGAAAGTCAGATCAAACAACAATTTTCTGTTGAAAGCGGGGGAACGTTGGAGTGGCTTCCTCAGGAAACCATTCTATTTGGAGGAAGTTCGCTTTCGGCCTGTACCAGGGTCAATCTCAACCCGTCTGCGCGCTTTAGCGGATGGGATATAGTCATTTTGGGCCGTCCGTTCAGCGGTGATAGATACGAACGGGGCGCGTTTGATCAGCAAATGACGATTGCTGTCGCTGACAAGCCTATCCTGAACGAACGGCACCGGTGGCGGAACGAGGAACCTATGCTGGGGGCGGCATGGGGGTGTAGAGGCAATTGTGCCCTTGCTTCGGTCTACGCTTACCCGGCGGACCCCGACTTGCTCAAACGGGTACAGCGACTGATCGCCTCTTCGCCCGCGGATGCAGGGGTGACCCTTCTAGATCAACTTCTGGTCGTCCGGATCCTCGGAACCGCCCCGCAAATAGTCCGTGCACTTGCGGAAAAACTATGGACGGGAATGCGTCCGCTCCAGATGGGTCGAGCGGCTAGTCGCCCCCGTATCTGGTCAACCTGACATGATGTTTCAAATACCGCGACAAGGGGAAAGTTGATGGATCTGAGTCCACGCGAGAAAGACAAGCTGCTGATCTTCGTCGCAGCGCAATTAGCGGAGCAACGTCGGGCGCGGGGTGTAAAACTGAACTATCCGGAATGTGTTGCATTAATTTCATCCGCGATTATGGAAGGTGCGCGGGACGGAAGAACGGTGGCCGAACTCATGACGTCCGGGGCTCAGATTATCGAGAGAGACGAGGTGATGGATGGAATAGCGGAAATATTGTCGGACGTACAGGTCGAAGCGACGTTCCCCGATGGGACGAAACTCGTCACTGTCCATAATCCAATTCAATAGGAAATGCCAATGATCCCCGGAGAATACCTGATTGATGACGATGACCTGACACTTAACGAGGGAAGACGATCGTTTCGCACGATGGTTTCAAATACCGGCGATCGACCCATTCAAGTCGGTTCCCACTTTCACTTTTATGAAACGAACGGAGCATTAGCGTTTGATAGGGAAGCCGCGCGGGGCTTTCGCCTGGATATTCCGGCGGGGACAGCGGTACGTTTCGAGCCTGGCCAGGAGCGGGAGGTTCAACTAGTTGAATATTCAGGATCTCGTCAGATATTTGGCTTTAATGCCAAAGTGATGGGCCACGTGGAGGATACAAAATGAGCACACTCAACCGTCGGGCATATGCCGAAATGTATGGACCAACCACGGGTGACCGTGTGCGCCTTGCAGACACGGACCTAATTATCGAGGTCGAGAAAGACTGGGCGGTGTATGGCGACGAGGTGAAATTTGGTGGTGGCAAGGTGATTCGCGACGGCATGGGTCAGAGCCAGAGATCATCGGAGGAGACGGTCGATACCGTTATTACGAACGCACTCATTGTGGATTATTGGGGGATCGTCAAAGCCGATGTGGGCATAAAAGACGGGCGTATTGCTGCCATTGGTAAGGCGGGGAATCCCGATACCCAACCTGAAGTGGATATCGTCATCGGCCCGGGAACGGAGGTGATCGCGGGGGAAGGCAAGATACTTACGGCGGGTGGTATCGATGCACACATCCACTTCATCTGTCCTCAACAGATAGAAGAAGCTCTGATGTCGGGAATTACAACAATGCTTGGAGGCGGCACAGGCCCGGCAACCGGTACAAATGCCACCACGTGCACGCCAGGTCCGTGGCATATCGGGAAAATGCTGCAGGCGGCCGATGGATTACCGATGAATATCGGCTACATGGGCAAGGGAAACGCGAGCCTCCCAATTGCATTGGAGGAGCAGGTTCGGGCGGGAGCCATGGGACTAAAGCTCCACGAGGATTGGGGCACAACGCCCGCCGCCATCGACAATTGCCTTAACGTTGCCGAAGCGGCAGATGTCCAAGTCGCCATACATACAGACACCCTCAACGAATCGGGATTCGTGGAAGACACGCTCGCGGCGTTCCACGGGCGATCGATCCATACTTTTCATACCGAGGGCGCGGGGGGAGGCCATGCGCCGGACATCATCAAGGCCTGCGGTTTACCCAATGTCCTACCCTCATCAACGAACCCGACGCGTCCCTATACGGTCAACACGGTTGATGAACACCTCGACATGCTCATGGTATGTCATCATCTTGATCCGAGTATTCCCGAAGACGTTGCTTTTGCGGAATCGCGTATACGTCGCGAAACGATTGCCGCTGAAGATATTCTGCATGATCTAGGAGCGTTCTCGATGATCGCTTCTGATTCGCAGGCGATGGGCAGAGTGGGAGAGGTTATTTGTCGCACCTGGCAGACCGCCCACAAAATGAAAGTGCAGAGAGGTTATCTTGTCGAGGACAATCCTAGACATGACAACTTTCGGGTCAAACGCTACATTGCGAAGTACACCATTAATCCTGCCATCGCCAATGGGATAGCCGAACACGTAGGTTCTGTCGAAGCAGGAAAACTTGCGGATTTAGTGCTTTGGGAACCTCGATTTTTTGGTGCTAAACCGGCATTGATCATAAAAGGCGGCATGATTGTGGCGGCCCCGATGGGCGATCCAAACGCGTCGATACCAACCCCACAGCCCGTTCACTATCGCCCCATGTTTGGGGCCTTTGGAGGAGCACTGGCTGCGACGTCGGTCTCTTTTGTTTCGCGTGCAGGAAGCGAAGCTGGGATAGCCGAACGTCTTGGGCTAGCCAAAGGGGTCGTGCCGGTTAAGGGAACTCGGGTGATCGGCAAAGCGGACATGGTGTTGAACGACTGGACCCCAGAAATCGAAGTCGATCCCGAGACGTACGAGGTCCGTGCCGACGGTGAACTTCTGACATGTGAACCAGCGACGGAACTACCCCTGGCGCAAAGATTCTTTCTCTTTTGAAGGGAGACACGGGCACCTTGGAGACATACACAATTTGTGTCCGAACAGATCGAACCGAAAATTCGGATTCAGATGGGACCGTCATACTCTCGTTTCAGCGCCGACAGAAGACTCGGCAGCGGACGCAAACTCGGTCAGGCCAGAATATAACGATCAACCTACCGAGAGGAACGTTGATGCGTGGAGGCGACAGTCTGGTTTCTGATGAGGGGAGTATTGTTCACATTATCGCGGCGTGTGAGCGGGTGTCGACGGTCGCCAGTGATGATGCTGAAGTATTGGTCAAGGCCGCGTATCACTTGGGTAATCGCCATGTTTCAGTACAGATCGGTTTGGGTTGGCTGCGCTATCTCCAGGATCATGTCCTGGACAGCATGTTGCAAGAGCTCGGATTAGAGCCGAAAGAGCACTGGGCGCCTTTTGAACCAGAATCGGGGGCGTACAGCGCCCACTCACACTCCCATGCCTCCGCATAACCACGCAAAGCTCTGGCAGCTCATTAGCCCGATGCTTCCTATTGGGGCCTATCAATATTCCCAAGGTCTCGAGCATGCCGTGCAGTGCGGCTGGATTGGCGATCGGACCGATGCCATGAAATGGATATCCGAGCTACTTCACCACACCATTGCCCATATCGATTTACCTATCGTCCATCGAGCCCATCGGGCTTGGAGATCTAAGGACACGGCCGACCTTCGATATTGGGATGATGTTTGTCGGTCCCACCGCGAAACGCGGGAGCTGCGTGACGAGGAAGACGCCATGGGTATAGCACTCATGCGATTAGCCGCGGAGCTGGATCAACCAATCCCTAAGTGGCGGCCTGGGTACGTGGTCGCGTTTTCAGTGTTCGCTGTTAACGCTGGAATTTCTGGATTAGACGCCTTGAGTGGGTATGCGTGGGCATGGTGTGAGAATCAAGTGTTAAGCGCCACAAAATTGATTCCTCTTGGGCACACGGAGGGTCAACTGGTACTCCGGGATCTGATCGAACATATACCAATGGCCGTTGACGAAGCGCTTGAGTGTTCGGATGAAGACATTGGCAATAGCGCACCTGGACTGGCTCTTGCCAGCATGTGGCATGAAACACAGTATTCAAGGATCTTTCGATCGTGAAGGCTTCAAGATGAAACCAGCGTTGAGAGTTGGAATTGGCGGTCCGGTGGGCGCGGGTAAAACGACGCTAGTGGAAGCGTTGTGTAAACGGATGCGCGGAGACTACGAAATAGCTGTGGTTACCAACGATATCTACACGCACGAAGATGCTGAGATGTTGGTCCGCTCTCAAGCACTGTCGGAAGACAGGATCGTTGGGGTGGAGACTGGCGGTTGTCCTCACACGGCCATTCGAGAAGATGCTTCGATGAACATGGTCGCTATCGAAGATCTTACAACGAGATTTCCCGAGCTCGACGTTGTGATTTTGGAAAGCGGCGGTGACAATCTGAGCGCGACGTTCAGCCCAGAGCTCGTTGACATTACGATTTACGTCATCGACGTTGCGGCGGGCGAAAAGGTACCCAGAAAGGGCGGACCGGCGATTACGCGTTCAGACTTGCTCATCATTAATAAAACGGACTTAGCGCCACACGTAGGCGCATCGCTTGATGTGATGGAACGTGATGCGCGAAAGATGCGTGGCGAGGCACCTTTCGTTTTCACCAATCTTTTAACGGGTCAGGGCCTAGACGAAGTCGTCGGTTTCGTCGTCGATGAGGGAGTGCTTGCAGATCATGCGGTGTAAAACCTCGGGTGTCGCGCAAAATGGCCGTTGCGGTATTAATAACCTGGCAACTCGAGGGGACCGTTGATGCCGATGGCTAATGTGTTCAAGATGTTTGGCAGAGAAATTTTGGCAAGGAGAGATTGTTTTGGGGTCTTGGCCCTGAGCACCACATAGGAGAATTGGAGCGATGAAATTTATTTCCGCGATAATCAAGCCGTTCAAACTCGATGAAGTGCGCGAAGCACTGTCGGAGATTGGCGTGACGGGAATGACGGTCACTGAAGTTAAAGGCTTCGGTCGTCAGAAGGGCCACACAGAACTGTATCGCGGGGCGGAATATGTCGTGGATTTCCTGCCCAAAATGAAAATAGAAGTTGCCGTTGACGATGGTCTGATGGACCAATGCATGGAAGCGATCAGTCGAACCGCAAATACTGGAAAAGTTGGGGATGGGAAAATGTTTGTGTTCGGTCTTGAAGAAGTTGTTCGTATTCGGACGGGTGAAACAGGGGTCGATGCAGTTTGAACAAGTCCCATTTGTAACGGGACGACGGGCGTTATCGGAGCAAGAATTGGAGGTCGGGGATGAATTTTAGCTCGAGCGATTGGGTTCAGCGGGGTAAACGTGTTTCGGTGGTTGCGCTGGTACTTGGCGTTAACTGGGCGAGCGCGGACGATCTGAATGCCGGTGATACCGCATGGATTTTGACGTCAACGGCGTTAGTACTCTTCATGACCATTCCCGGGCTGTCGCTTTTTTATGCCGGTTTGGTGCGTTCGCGCAACGTCCTTAGTGTGTTGATGCAATGTTTCTCGATTACCTGTGTGGTGACGATCCTTTGGCTCTTGATTGGCTACAGCCTTGCGTTTGATGTTGGCAATTCTCTAATTGGCGGACTTTCGAAAGCCCTCTTCGCTGGCGTCGGCGAAGAAGCATTATGGGGAACGATTCCTGAGTCGAGCTTCGCGATCTTCCAACTGACCTTCGCGATTATTACGCCGGCACTCATTGTGGGTGGTTTTGCAGAACGGATGCGCTTCGTTTCGGTTCTGCTGTTTACAGCGCTTTGGTCAATTATTGTGTATGCACCGATTACGCATTGGGTTTGGGCCGAAAGTGGCTGGTTATTCGAACGGGGATTTCTCGACTTTGCCGGTGGCAGTGTCGTACACATAACGGCGGGTACTGCGGCTGTCGTGACGGCGTTGGTGCTGAAAGCGCGTCAAGGCTTTCCGACGCAACCCATGCCACCGCACAACATGACATTGACGATGGCCGGGGCGGGTATGCTCTGGGTTGGTTGGTTCGGTTTTAATGGCGGGAGCGCTTTGACCGCGGGCGGTAACGCTGCCATGGCTATCGCGGTGACTCATATCTCGGCGGCAGCCGGTGCGTTCACCTGGATGTCTGTTGAATGGATTAAGTACGGGAAACCGAGTGCGCTCGGCGCGGTGACCGGTATGGTCGCGGGTCTAGGGACCATCACCCCGGCGTCCGGCTATGTTGGACCTGCTGGTGCTTTGGTGATTGGCATCGCCGCCGGCCTGGTCTGTTTTTATGCAACCAACATCATGAAACAGAAGTTAAAGATCGATGACTCTCTCGACGTTTTTCCGGTCCACGGAGTGGGTGGGTTTCTCGGAATCATGCTGACGGCGATATTTGCGAGTAACACGCTTGGCATTTTTTCCGGTCAAGAGACTGTTTCGATAGGTGGCCAACTGTTGACTCAGTTCACGGGAGCGATTGCCGTCATTGCGTACACGGCTGTGGCTACCTGGGCAATTCTTCTTCTGGTTGGACGGCTCGTTGGGACCAATCGAGTCACGGGTGACAACGAGGTACTTGGGTTGGATCTTTCCGAACACAATGAACGTGGGTACGTACTCTAGATAACGAGAAATCGACAAGAAAATTGCCCTTAAGGACAGCGGGCAGGGATCCTGTTAAATCTCACCCGACTCAAGACGGAGTCTTCGTTGGATAGCCTATGGAGTTATATCGTTCCGATATCTCGGGTCTGTTCGACGTGATCAGAAAAATTTATGTTTAGATGAAAATACTAGAGGAAGAAAAAATATTTGATTGCTCAGCCGATGTGCTTTGGAGCATTTTGTCCGACGTTTCGAGATGCGATTGGGTGCCCAGCGTAGAAGCGATTTCTCTAGATAGGGATTGTAGGTTCTTCGAAATGGAGGGCATGGGGAGGATTGTAGAAAGGATACTTTTGTTGGATAACGACACGATGACTTTACAATATTCCGCAATAGAAACTCCTGCTCCAGTCGATCATCACCTCGCAACCATGCGTGTTCTAGAGGTTGATGAAGAACACTGTCATCTAGAATGGAAGACAGAAATTGATCCGGAAGTATTTTCTGATGGTGTCCATCACGGCATGTTGATTTCGCTTGAGGGCATCGAAAAACTCCTGCGCAAAATGTAGTTTGTGAAACGACCACACGACGTTCACCGGTCGAGTAAACCGTTGTCGGCGTTGATTTCCTTCGCTTCGCGAAGACGACGAATTGGTAGCTACGGGTGGACTTGAACCACCGACCCCAGCATTATGAATGCT
>CAJWCW010000090.1 GCA_913030615.1 uncultured Gammaproteobacteria bacterium
CTGGTCTGAGGTCGGATTCACAACAAAATGATTCGCCAATGCCTCTCCGGTACTTTTCCCTACGCATCTTGGTAGCCGGATCGTGGACGCAGATAACGCTTGATGAAATGCCTAAGAAGCGGTCGTTCGACTAGCTCGACGGCCCATTCCGCGATCAGAGCATCGACTATGTGGCGTTTCGGGTCAGCTTGGTGGCCTGCACGAACGTTTCAATGGCGGCATTAAACGTATCGGCTCCTTGCATATTGACGGCGTGCCCGGTGTCTGTTTCTCGGACAGTGAGGTGGGGCATTTCTTTCTCAGCGAATTCGCGATGCGGTCGGAATGCGGTTTCGAATCGACCGCAGAGCAGAAGCGCGGGTCGGGAATTTAGGTGAAGTTCATGGCGAACGGACAAACCGGGCATCGTGTATTCGAGAGTATTGGCAATTCCTTCGACATCCAACAGCTTTGAATCGGCGACTAGTGCATTGTAAATTCGTGGAGGTAATCGGCGCGCATGTCGGGGATGAACGGGGATTCGTTCAATTGCTTTTGCGCCGTCTTGACGCAATTTATTTGCTGAGGTCGCGCCGTTCTCCGTCCAAGATCTAATCGTTTCAGGAGCCGCAAATGCTGAAGCGGAGTTGGTGAAAATATGCCCGACGACGCGTTCGGGAAATGTTATGGCGTAACGGATTGTTAACGCAGCGCCCAGCGAATAACCGCACACGTACCACTGCTTAGCTCCCAGTTTGGACCGAATAGCTTCCATGGCTTGGACGTACGCAGCTGCGTGGTACGCCCCTGGTTCGTTTGGTGATGGGGAGCGACCGTGACCGTAGAGTTCCATCACCACAGGTTGGCAATGTTGCTGCAATGCCTTGAGGTTAGACAGCCACTGGGATCGACTGGAAAGAAAGCCGTGGACCAGTAGTAAAAACGGCCCTTCACCTTCGTGAACTTCCCAAAACGGTTGTGGCATCAAAGCTGTTGGGTAACCGCCGACACGAACTCGGTCGTGGTCGCGCTACCGCCCTGGTCGGGAGTCAGGAAATCGCCGCGTGAGTAGACGCGTGCAATGGCTTCCTCAATCTTGATGGCTTCAGCCGCGAATCCTAAATACTCCAGCATCATGGTTGACGATAAAAGCGCCGCGGTGGGGTTGATAATATTCATGCCGGCTATGTCGGGCGCGGTGCCGTGGGCGGGTTCGAAGTACGCGTAGTCATCGCCAAAACATCCACTTGCCGCCAACCCCAAGCTCCCAACCAACCCACCGGCGGCGTCTGACAATA
Organism: uncultured Gammaproteobacteria bacterium; assembly: GCA_913030615.1. Taxonomy (GTDB): domain Bacteria; phylum Pseudomonadota; class Gammaproteobacteria; order Pseudomonadales; family Azotimanducaceae; genus UBA11889. The sequence continues at coordinate 1,278 of CAJWCW010000090.1, forward strand.
TGTCGCCGTAGAGGTTAGGCATGACCACCACGTCATACTTTTGCGGTTCGCGAATTAGTCGACAAGCAAAGTCGTCGACAATAAAGGATTCAAATGTGATGTCGGGATAGTCCGACGCGACTCGTCGGGCGACCTCAAGAAAGAGGCCATCGGTTTCGCGAAGCATGTTGTGTTTCGTAGCACAGGTTACTTTGCGTTGACCGGCTCTTTTACGTGCAAGTTCGAAAGAAAATCGAACGACACGTTCGGTGCCCCCCTCGGTGATGGCTTTTAGGGCGTAGCGACCGACGCCCATTTCGTGGACAAAACCTTTGATGTTGCGTCCGGTAAGCGCCAGTGGGGCCAGATCGGTAAGCTGCCCTTCCGCACCGATGTAGAGATCTTCGAGATTCTCGCGAACGATGACGAAGTCAATTCCCTCGGGATCGGCCAATGGACTCGCGCAACCGGCTAGATATCGGCACGGACGGACGTTGGCAAACGTTTCCTTGCCCCATCGAAGGTACATGAGAGCCGCACCGGATTTACCGCTCGTCGATCCGAAAAAGGTGGTATCGGCCCCGTCGATCAACGCGCGCGCATCATCGGGAAAAATAGAGCCTGTTCGGGCTTCCGCTGCCTCTCCGACTTCGGGGTAGACCCATTCCAAACCAATGTTGAGCGAATCCAACAGAGCGATAACTGGCTGCATGGCTTCCGGGGCGGCGTCGTCCCCTTCGATCACGGCGATGGTTTTAATCATCTCGATCTCCTTTAGGATTGAGCATTCTGCCGCTCAGACGTACGAGTTAAAAGAAATGATATTCCCGAGGCCCTGGTTGGTTTTATTGTTCATGGCTGCCTCCGGTTGGAGTTATGCAGAACCGCTTTCCGTTGAAGACCGAGCGCTTATCGATAGGGTTAGGGCAAAAGTGGGTTCGATGGAACACGAGACCTGTGCATATACCGTCAGCTCTGACAATGGACAGACAACGACCCGGGTTCGATTCGATCCGTCTGGTGGGGGTAATCCATGGCAATTGTTGGAACAAGATGGCAAGCCGCCTGAGCGAGCTGAAGCGGAAGATTTCGAAGCGCCGTCGCAGGCATCGCACCCGGCGAACGTCGATGTCTCCAGTCTCGATAGCAAAGATCTACATGTAATCCGTCGTGATCCCGATAGCGTAATTTTTGGATTTTCGCCGAGAGACGCGAGCGGCGATCTAATTCACAAAAGTGTTTCTGGGGAATTAAGCGTGCGGCGCGCTGATGCTGTGCTTATCTCGACACTAATAGCGGGTGCGAATTTCCGGCGCGCCGTCGTCATGAAGATGCGTGATTTTCGAATTCAGACCATGCTTGATTACGATCCCGAAGTCGGAGCGGTGGTGATGCAAACTATGGATATGGCGATGCAGGGAAGCGTCGCGCTGAAAAAGATCGAAGTGGTACTCCATTTGGATTTCGGAGATTTTGACTGCTCGTAACGCAGGGGCTCAAGCTTGCGTTTGCAGTGCGACCGTATCAGTGGGTGCTCCACCCGTCCGAGCCAGGTCGAGCGAACGTCTTGGATCCAACGCGTCGCGTACCGCCTCACCGATAAAAATAAGTAACGTCAAAAGGGATGCGAGCGTAATAAATACGAAGATCCCCAGCCAGGGTGCCTGTAAATTGGCTTTGGCTGATGAAAGCAAGCGTCCGAGAGAGGGCGAATCGATGGGCAGACCGAACCCGAGGAAATCGAGCGCGGTCAGCGACGTAATTGAACCGTTGAGGATGAATGGTAAATAGGTAAGTGTCGCTACCATGGCATTGGGTAGGACGTGGCGTCGTAAGATGGTGGTCTCAGACACACCGAGGGCTTTGGCAGCCCGGACAAATTCAAAGTTCCGGGTCCGCAGAAATTCCGCCCGCACCACACCCACGAGCGCCATCCAACTAAATAATGCAAGAATCGCTAGGAGCCAAAACACGTTAGGCTCAACGATGCTGGCGAGAATGATGAGCACAAACAGGATCGGCAAGCCCGTCTGAATTTCCACCAAACGTTGACCGATGAGGTCGACGAGTCCACCAAAATATCCCTGCAGCGCTCCAACCGTGACTCCGATCGACGAGCTGATAAGCGTGAGGCTTAGCCCGAAAAGAACGGATAAACGAAAACCGTAGAGTAACTTGGCGAGCACGTCGGTGGCGCCTCCGTCCGTTCCTAGCAAATGAACTCCGTCCGGAGGTGACGGCGCGACCTCGTAGCTGTAATCGATGGTGTTGAAAGAAAACCGAATGGGTGGCCAAAGCGTCCATCCGTTTTCTTCAATGCGGTCGATGACGTACGGGTCGCGGTATTCGGCCTCGGACTCTAGTACGCCGCCAAGGTCGGTCTCCATGTAACGGAACAACATGGGAAAGTAGAGTTCGTTTTCGTACGAGAAAACGATGGGTTTGTCGTTCGCGATGAATTCGGCGAACAATGACATAACGAAGAGCCCCAAAAAGATCCTAAGAGACCAAACGCCGCGTCGGTTTGATTTGAAAATTTCAAGCCGACGCCGGCTTAACGGCGTCATTCTCGCGCCTCGAAGTCGATCCGAGGATCGACAAGCGTGTAGACGATGTCGCCAATAAGCTGCATCACGAGACCGATCAACGTGAAGCAAAACAATGTACCGAAAAAGATTGGGTAGTCGCGCTTCACGATGGCTTCGTAACCCAGCAATCCTATGCCATCGATGGAGAAAATTACTTCAATCAGAAGCGCCCCGGTAAACATGAGACCGATGAAGGCGGCCGGGAACCCGGCGATGACGATCAGCATACCGTTACGAAACACGTGGCCAAAGAGTACGCGCCGTTCAGTCAAACCCTTGGCACGAGCCGTAAGCACGAATTGCTTATTGATTTCCTCCAGAAAACTGTTCTTGGTCAGCATGGTTAAGGTCGCAAAGCCACCGATGGTGAGAGCTGTCAGGGGTAGAGCAAGGTGCCAGAAATAATCGCGGACCTTCGCCAGCGGCGAGAGGCTGTCAAAATTCTCGGAGAAAAGATCGCGCATAGGGAACCAATCAAGGTACGTGCCGCCGGCGAAGAAAACGATCAACATGATCGCGAATAGGAAGCCCGGGATTGCGTAGGCGACAAAAACCGCAGCGCTCGACCAAACATCGAATGGAGTGCCGTCGCGTACGGCTTTGGCCATCCCTAGCGGGATCGAGATGCTATAGATGAGTAGTAACGACCAGAGACCCAGGGATACGGAGACTGGCAAACGTTCGACGACGAGATCGAACACGGCCTTGTCTTGGAAGTAACTTTCACCGAAATCCAGCCTGATGTAGTTGCCGAGCATCAGCAAGAAGCGCTCGTGTGGTGGCTTATCGAAGCCGAACGCCTCTTCGAGACGAGCAACAAATTCGGGATCGAGTCCTTCGCTGCCGGTGTAACCGCTTTCCCTCGATGGACCCATACTGCCGGCAGATGACACCGACGCGGTCGACGACATACTCATCCCGGATGCCTGGATGATGGCCTGTTCGACGGGCCCGCCGGGCGCAAACTGCACGATGACGAAATTGATAACCATGATCCCAAATAACGTTGGGATGATCAGAAACAAGCGCCGCAATAAATATCGACCCATAGCTACCTGCTCTGAAATTTCTCGACGGCGGAAGCCCGTTCCCGGTCGAACCACCATGTCTGGACATGGGCTGGTCGAGTTAAGTTACCCGCTTCGACCCAGTTATAGCGATTCCAGTGGGCCAGTCCGATGCGCGTCTTGGTCATGCCCGGGACAAAATAGAAATTCCACAGCATGACGCGATCGAATGCGCGGATTGCGGCCACGTAATCCGTGTAGGTGGCCGCGGTTTTGATGCACTCAATTAAGTGGTCAATGGCTGGATCTCGCATGTTCGACCAGTTGTTGCCGTATTCGTGCTCCGCAGTTGCACTGCTAAAGTTATTCGCGATGAGATGTGTTGGCGTGTAATCGGGAAGAAACCAAATGGCACCGCCATCGAAGTCACCGGAACGCATGCGAAACAACCAATTGGATATTTCTGGTGCCTTGGCCGTGGCCGTGATCCCGAGTCGTTCTAGGTTCCTCATGTACGGGATGAACGAGCTGGCGAGGGCTGGTGATACAGCAACGAGGCGAACATGGAAGGTTTCTCGAGTTTGACCGTGGATGAGCTTGCCTTCTTCGACGATCCAGCCCGCCTGCTTCAACAACGCTGCCGCTTTGATGAGATTTTCGCGATGCCAACCCTTACCACCATTGGGCGGCGGCCGATAAGGTTCGGAGAAGACGCGTGGCGGAACGAGATGGCGGATCGGCTCCAAGTACTGCAATTCGCGTTCATCGGGCAGTCCGCGCGAAGCGAGTTCTGATCCGTGAAAGAAACTCTCGGCAGTCTGATAAAAGTCGTAATTGATCCAGTTGAGGTACGGGAAATCGGAAACAAGCCAAAGTGCTTCACGGACCCGCACATCTTGAAATCGAGGCTGATCCAGATTCCAGAATATGGGCCACCAGAGTCCCCACGGTTTCTCCACCGGCAGCCACTGTTTGCGGAATGCGCCTGCGTCGGAAGGCGGGAATTTATACGCGGTTTCCCAGAGTCTTGGGAGATTTTCTTCGTGTACGTCAATGACGTCGCCCTTGAGCGCCTCGGTTTGAACCTGATCGTCACGAAAGTAGTCCCACTTTAATTCATCAAAATTGAAACGACCTCGCATGACCGACAGGTCCTTGCCCCAATAGTTGTCGACTCGTTCCCACCGGATGGAACGACCGATCCTGAAGTCTTTGATTCGATAGGGGCCGGAGCCTACAGGGGGCTCGACCGTCGTTTTGGTGACATCGCGCGACTCCCAGTAGTGTTTCGCCAGTATCGGTTTTGAACCGATCCGCAGCGGTAAAAGGGGATCGCCTCGATCGGACTTTCGGATGTTGAACCGAATTTCCCAGGGTCCGATGACTTCGAACGATTCGATGGGTTCGAGCGGCGTTGCAACGGTCGGCGAGGCCACCGTAGTGAAAACGGTATAGGAAAAGTAGACATCATCGATGGTGATGGGTTTGCCGTCGTGCCAGCGTGCATTTTTTCGAAGCTTGAATGCAATCCAGGACCCATCGTTCGCGACTGCAATGCCCTCGGCGAGGCGACCATAAATCGTTGAGGGTTCATCGGCGGCTTGAGATACCAACGCATCGTGTAACAAATTCCAATGCGGTGCTTCGACGCTTAGACCTGCGACCATTTGACCGCCCGGGACAGACAAAGGATTGAAGTTGTCCCAGCTCCCCATCGCCGCAATTCGCATTCGACCGCCTTTAGGGGCGTCGGGGTTGACGTAATCGAAATGTTCGAAATCGGCCGGGTATTTGGGCGTCGACAAAAATGCGAAGCCATGCCGATACTCGATCTCCGAAGCTAATGCAGATCCAGCAATAAGACACACCGCGTATAGAAGCGTGAGACGCCTCAAGTAACCACTCCCCAGGGTTCAGTGCGCCAATCTACCATAATCGTTCTGCTAGACTGATCGCTGGGAGGTGCAGGTATGGCATTTGATCTGGTCGTAAAGAACGGCACCGTTGTTGATGGTACGGGCGCTCCAGGATTTCGTGCGGATATCGGTGTGAACGATGGCAAAATCACGGCGATTGGCCGGCTCGGCGACAAAGCCTATCGAACCGTCGATGCAGACGGTCACGTCGTTACACCAGGGTTTATCGACGGTCACACCCACATGGACGCTCAAGTATTTTGGGATCCGCTTGGTTCTTGTTCTTGCTATCACGGTGTCACCAGCGTGGTCATGGGAAATTGCGGCTTTACGATTGCCCCTTGTGCGGAACGAGACGCCGGCTTTGTATTCAAAAATCTCGAGCGCGCTGAGGACATTTCTCCCGGCGCAATGCAGGCTGGAATCGAATGGTCATGGGAGACGTTCCCCGAGTTCCTCGATACCGTTGACGAACTGCCAAAGGGTATTAATTACGCCGGCTACATTGGACATTCAGCGATACGGACGTACGTCATGGGTGAGCGTGCGTTTACTGAACGCGCGTCGACGGACGAACTTGGTCGTATGTGCGATATCGCGGAGGAGGGTGTTCGTGCCGGTGCGATCGGTTTTTCGACATCGCGAACGCCCAATCATGTGACTGCAGACGATCTTCCAGTCGCGAGCCGCGTTGCGGATTGGGAGGAGGTAAGAGCCATCGTGTCGGCGGTGGGGAGAACTGGACGAGGACTGTTCGAGATTGCGGGTGAGCAGGCCGGTCGGGATCCTGATCGACTCCGCGAATACCATGTCCGGCTTCGTGATTTAGCCGTGGATAGTGGCGTCGTGCAGACCTGGGGTATGTTTAGTTCGCGGTTCGCGCCCGACCATTGGCGACCCTATTTTGGGTTGTTGGAGGAAACCGCAGCCGCGGGTGGCCGAATGTTTGTACAGGTGCATTCGCGAGCACTTAATACCATGCTTTCCTTTAAGACCCAGATGCCGTTTGATCGCTGGGATTTGTGGTCGGATGTCCGGGCATTGTCCTTGGACGACCAAAAGCGTCAATTGCGAGATCCGGATCTTCGCAAGAGGTTAGTTGAGATCGCGAATCGCGAGGCGCCGAAAAACCGGATCGTCGGTGTTGAGGCAAGACCACCGGATTACGACCATCTTTACGTGATGGACTCGATGGTTGGAGAACAACGCTTATTGAAAGATGTCGCTCGTGAACGCGGAGTGAATCCCGTGGCGCTGATGATCGACTTATCTTTGGAGACTGACTTTAATCAGTTTTTTTGTCAGCCAGCTGCCAACGAAAACCAAGACCACGTATTGGAGATGATGAAGCATCCACGCTCGGTGGTGACGTTCTCCGATTCGGGTGCCCACGTGTCGCAGATCATGGATAGCTCGCTGCAAACGCACTTGCTATCGCACTGGGTTCGCGAAAAGGAAGCCATGACTCTAGAGGAAGCGGTTCGAGAGCTGACTTGTGTGCCGGCAACGTATTGGGGAATGCACGACCGAGGTTTGATTCGCGAGGGTCTCAACGCTGATCTCGTGGTATTCGATCCCAAGACCGTGGCGCCACGTATGCCGGAAGTGGTCAACGATCTGCCGTCAGGTGCGACGCGGTTAAAGCAGGTGGCTAATGGGATTCGTCATAGCATCGTGAATGGAGAAGTCTTTCTGACGGACAACGAGCACACCGGTTCAACCTCGGGACGGCTATTTAGAGGGCGGGCAAGCTAAAAAGAATAGGGAGGCACTATGTCAGAAGCAGCGAATTTGCGAGGACGGCTTTCGCACCCGGTCATCGATGCGGACGGGCACTGGCTTGAAACCGGGCCCGTGGTTGTTGAGGCTTTGACGAAAATAGGGGGCGATGCTGCGCGCCGCGGCATTCAACTCAATGGTGAACGGGTTCGTCGTTCGTTGAGCATGACCCCTAGAGAGAGGCGCCATGAAAATGTGGCTCAAGAAGCGTTTTGGGGTGCACCTACTAAGAATACGAGAGATCGCGCGACTGCGATGCTGCCTGCACTTATGTACGAAAGGCTTGACGAATTTGGGATCGATTACGCGGTCCTCTTCCCGACGATGGGGTTGGGCTTTCCCCGTATCGATGACACGGAAGCGCGTCGGGCGCTCTGTCGCGCATTCAATATTTATTGCGCAGAGTTGTTTGAACCGTTTAGTGACCGGATGTCCCCTGTCGCTGTTATCCCGATGCATGATCCAGAAGAAGCCGTCGCGGAACTAGAGCATGCCGTTGGGGAACTCGGCCTGAAAGTGGTCACGATGAATAGCCTCATCGAACGTCCGGTGGGTCGAGTGGCTGACGAGCGACCCGACGCAAGTGATTTGGCGCGTTGGTTCGATGTCATTGGTCTAGATAGTGCACATGATTACGACCCCGTCTGGCAAAAGTGCCGAGAACTTGGGGTTTCGCCTACGTTCCATCGCGGTTCGCGTGGCAAAGCGCTTCGCGTGTCTCCTACTAACTTTTGTTACAACCATATCGGTCACTTCGCAGCCGCTTCGGAAGCCACTTGCAAGGCGTTGTTCTTGGGGGGTGTATCGAGGCGTTTTTCAGATTTGAATTTTGGGTTTCTCGAAGGAGGTGTTGGCTTCGCTTGTTTGTTGTACGCCGACCTGATCGGCCATTGGCAAATCCGGAACGGCGAAGCGCTTGAGTACACCGATCCCGCTCAATTAGATCTCGCAGAATTGACGGACTTAACCGAACGTTATGGCGGCTCAGAAATGATCGATGCGGTTCGTTCTGGCAAAGGAATCAGCACTCGGAATGGCGCTGAGACAACTGGGGGCCTTGCCGAATTGGATGATTATTCTGCTTGCGAAATTACCGAAGCGACGGACATTAAGTCGTTGTTTGTGGACCGATTCTACTTCGGCTGCGAAGCCGATGATGCGACCAATGCTTGGGCGTTCAATACTAAGAACAATCCATTCGATGCTGAAATAAAGACCTTGTTTGGATCCGACGTTGGCCACTTTGATGTACAGGATATGGCTGGCGTTCTTCCAGAAGCATACGAACTGGTTGAAGACGAAAAGATCACGGATCGTAATTTCTCCCACTTCGTGTTTGAAAACCCCGTGCGATTTTGGGGAGAAACCAATCCCAGGTTTTTCGAGGGGACCCGCGTAGAGAAAGAGGCGCAAGCGCTCCTAGAATCGGAAGGG
>CAJWCW010000091.1 GCA_913030615.1 uncultured Gammaproteobacteria bacterium
TTCTGCGGCGGCATCGCGCAATTCTTGTATTTCGCTTCCTGAAAAAACCTCGCGAAGAATAAGGTAACCGTCTGTCGCAAAACGGCCTATTTGGTTTTCGGTGAGTGAAATCGGCACGGCACCTCATCGACGCATTCAATGCTTACGACCCAATCCAGAATACCCCGCCAATCGAATTTTCGCTTCAGCAAAAATAAGCCCCCGTTGTCGGTACGGGAGGATCGTCCCCATCTCGGCCGAGACAATCCTCTAAGGGTCAGAATTTAGGTATTCGGTGGACCTTGTATGATCCAAGCTCCATCGTATGCCAGTCGATCGCCGCATGTTACGACCGAATCAAACTCGGCTTGTATGTCCTGACCATCTGTAATGAACGCATTCATACCGGTAGCTTTTTCTGCATTCGTCTCCCAATAATTAGCCCAAACCGTATCGTACTGGTCGGGCGCGATTTCCGACTGCGTAGCTGAGGCAACGTCGAAATCGGGGTAATGAATGGAGTAGAAGTAACCGGACGGGCCGTTGGCTTCTTCGTAATCGCCCAAAAACTTCTCGTACGGACCCGTCAGGATTGCCGGCAAGTCATCCGCGCTCTTGCCTTCGTTGAAACTACAAAACATAAAGTCGACGGCCGCCGGCGGATTCTCCCATGTCCACGGACGACTCGGGGCTCTCGGAACCTCCACATTAAAACCCCACAGGTTTTCAAAGTTCTCACCCCCACATGTCTCGACATCGGGATGCATTGCATCAATTTTCGCTTGTGCTTCCGCCTCAGTCCAAGCTTGCCAAACCGCATCTCGCGTCTCTTTGTTTGGCCACCAGAGCGCATCAATGTAATCAAACTCGTCCGACGTCCATCCATTAGGATGCAAGCGGAACCCGTTTAAGGACTCTCCCCCTAGTTCGTCAACAAGCCGATTTGTGTCGGCTATAAGCGCGGCCATGCGTTCTTCGTTCGCGTTGGCTCCGCTCGAGCACCACATGTACTCGACATAATAACTAGACGCCAATCCCTGGTCAGACGCGGCGTATTCGCCACCAGAACTCTTTTCATCTGCCACGGTTGAATCGACTGTTTGTTGACTGCAAGACGCCAAGAATCCTATCGACACAACTAGAGCGAGCTTTTGCTTAAATCGCTTCATCCCTTGTTCCCCTATTCCTATAAGACTAGATCAACACGGCCACCGCATGAACTCAACCCCCACGCATGCCTTTGCTGGTCGAAAAGACCACGCACCGAGCGTTTACGGCGTGTGACCATCCAGGACGAGCGAAACGATCGCCCGAACGCCGAGGGTTTAACTCTATTCGGCGAAATCTCGACCTTTCGATTTAGCAACTTCGCGCGCACTCGGATTAACCGATTCACGAAATGGAATCTCGGCGACCAATGCCTCGACCGCGGTATCCGTCGTCTCAGCGTACTCATCCGGCAGTTCGATCAAAAGATCAGTGCCCACTTCAGACAAGCCCACGGGCACCCAACCAAGCGCAATATTGGTGTTGAGTTCAGGCGACCACCAAGGCGATGTGACGTACCCGACACGTTCTGAATTCGTATCGGAGATTAGCCAAAAGTCAGGCGCGTAGTCATCAATCGGTTTACCGCCCAAGGTTAGGCCCACCATCTTCATCTTAAACGGAAAACCGTCGCCATCGATCACCGCCCGTTGACGCTCCAATTCGGCCTTACCCACGTAATCCGCTTCCTTATTGCGCGGTACCTGATACGCCAGATTCACCTGGAACGGCGAGGTCTCGAAATCCATATCTTGACCCCACGAAAGAATGCCGGCAGCGATTCGCCGATGATGTGCGGGCGCAATTACCTGCAGGCCAAATTCTGCTCCCGCATCGAGAACCGCGTTCCATACGGTTTCAGCGTGGACGTGCGCGTCTTTAACGTAAATCTCATAGCCCTTCTCGCCAGTAAACCCCGTCTGACTAATGATCACCGCGACGCCCTCGACTTCCGCTTCCATCAATCCGTAATAAGGGATTTCACGTACCGGTTCGCCAACAAGTTTCGCTAGCAAATTCTCCGAAAGCGGCCCTTGAATTTGAACTGGGCAAACGTCTATCTCGTCGATGTCAACGCCGTATTTGCAACCGACATTGACACCTTGCAACCAAAACATCAGATCGCTGTCCGAAATGGAAAACCAAAACTCATCTGCCGCTGGGCGAAGAAGAACCGGGTCGTTCAGAATGCCTCCTTTCTCGTTGCAGAGGATGCAGTACTTGCCGTTACCCGGCTTAATTTTCGATGCATCCCGGGTAATCACATAATTCACAAACGCTTCTGCATCAGCTCCTTTGACACGAATCTGACGTTCAACCGCTACATTCCACATGGTCACTCGATTGACGAGCGCATCGTATTCCGCCATAGCACCGCCATCTTCCGGTCGAATGTAACCCCTCGGATGGTAGACGCGGTTATACGTCGTCGCTCGCCAACAACCGGCTTCGATCGACAGATGCCAAAACGGCGATTTGCGGACCCGCGTTGAAATCAACATTTCAACGGGTGTTCGACCACTTTGTCTCAAGTTGTAGGGAACAACGCGTTCGGTTTGATCGACGCTGGGATAATTTGGATGGTTCAAACGTATTCCTCCGTAATTTAGGTGCTAGGCGCGTACGCGCTTGTTGTCCGGGTCATACAGCGAACCCCGACCAGCAATCTGAACGGTCATTGGATAATGACCGTCACCATTTTCATTAAAGTATTCGAGAACTAGTTTCTTTCCCGGTAGCGCGATGGAACTAGGGAGGTAGCCCATCACCACGTGCCGGCCAATAGAGGGACAATACGAGGTGCTCGTCGAATACGATCGACGCCCAGACGCATCGATCGGAACCTCCATGGTGCCCGCATCAAGGATCGGGGAGATACCAACTGGATAACGAGGTGGACCATCACCGACACTTTGGGAGTCGATGGTCATCGTACATAGCAGCGCACACGGCTCCTGATTTCGATGCGATAAATGCGCCTGTTTCCCCCGAAACTCAGCAGGTTTTACTTGCGGTCGTTGCACGGCCGACTCGCAGGCATTGTATTCAGTCTCAAGATCCGCTCCTTGCAAGCGAAACGATTTTTCAAGTCGTCTGCTAGTCGCGTACGTCTCGATCCCCACCGGAACAACGCCCTCATCCAGACACGCATCGAAAAGAGCCATTCCCTCTCGAGAATCGTTATCAAGATAGATTTCCCAACCGCTCTCACCCACGTAGGAGATTCGCGCGGCCCAGACCCGCATTTTGGTCCCGCTCGGCAATCGCAATTCCAGGTCCTTTGCGGTCGCAAAAGCAAACGCTTCATTTGCCACCGCGTCCTCACCCGCAAACCGACCCAGCACATCTCGCGCCTTCGGACCCCACAAACCCAAGGTCGCCAAATCGTGCGTACGAATAACAATCTCGGCGTCCAAACCAAGGTCGTCCCGATGGTTGCGAATGGTGACCCAGTCTCGATTGCCGTCGGCGCCACCAGTAACCACGCGATAGAGGTCCTTGCCCAGTCGAGAAATCGTTAGGTCGGCGTGGACGCCGCCTTCTTGATCGAGAAAGTTGGTGTAGATGACTCGACCATCTGGGGTGTTGCCGCCGACCTTGGCCACGGAAAGAAATTCGAGCAATTTTTCCGCATCGCGCCCCTCGATATCGAAGATGGCAAAGTGGGATAGGTTGATCATTCCTACTGACTCGCTCATCGCTAAATGTTCTGCATTCGCCACTTCGTACGGGACGTGACGCCGATCCCACTCGTTCTCCCGTATTGGAATCTGGGTAAGGTGGTTGCTCAACGTTTCCCGATTGGCTTCGTACGCCAAAGCCCGTTCCCAACCCGCAATCTCGTTATCGAAATACCCTCCCAACTCTTTTTCCCGTTGGTAAAAAGGGCTCACGAAAATCTGCCGTTGAGTAAGATACGGTTCGCGAGGATGAATCGGGGGGGTATAGATGGTCTGAGCATTCTCAAAAACGCGATCACGAATAAAGTCCGCGGTTTTTTGGACAGGGTAAAAACGGGCAATGTCAAAAGAGTGCATATCCACTTGTGGCCGACCCGAGGTCATCCACTCAGCGCACAGCCGCGCGCAACCGGGCCCGTCCTTGACCCAGACGGCTTCGCATAGCCAGAAACCCCTGACTTCGGGACTTTCACCAATGAGCGATGCTGCATCCGTTGTCACCGACAACAGTCCATTGAATGAACTGCGCTCATCCCAACCAAGTTCTTGAAGCATCGGTACGGTGCTAAAACCCTTTTCAAGAGGCTCAGCAATTTCGTCTAAAGCCAGGTGTCGCATGGAAAGAGACGCCATGGTCTTATCAGGATTGCCAATGTCTTTGGGTTCGATCAGACGAGGGTTTGTTTCTTCGTAATAACCCCACTCAAGCATGCCTCCGTGAATTCGACCTGTATCTCGCACGTACGCCGAGTTGCCTTGGTCCCGAAAAAGTGGGTGGACCAAGAATTCCTTCGTTCCTTGAATGGTTTCGAGCGGTCCAAAAAAGAGCAGCGGATGTTCCACTGGGGATAGCGGGACGGGAACGCCGGCCATCTCTCCGAGCAAAGGGCCCCAAATACCCGATGTAATTACGACCCGCGACGTTCGGATGGTGCCACTTTCCGTTTGCACGCCGGTGACCCGTCCGCCCACGATCTCAAAACCGGTCGCGGGTGTGTCGCTATACGTCGTCAGCGCCCCCTTGTCGCGGGCTCGCTCAACCATCGCCACAACTACGTCTTGCGATCTGGGTACCACGAGTCCGGCGTCGGGATCCCACATGGCACCACGAATGGAATTCTCGTCAAGCAACGGAAATTTGGTCGCCGCCTCTCGAGCTGAGATTAAACTTACGTTGGTCCCAAACGCTTTTCCGGAACCCACCTTCCGCTTCAGTTCTTCCCAACGAGCGTCGTCTTCGGGACGACAGACCTCCATTCCTCCACGCTTCAGAAAAAAACCGTTGTCCTCATAAAACCGGCGACTGTATGCCGTCGTCCAATTGCTCAATTTGTCGTGAGCCGTGTTGAACACAAAATCGGATGCATGTGACGTCGAGCCGATGTCTGAAGGGATCACCGCAGCCTTCTCCAAGCCCACGATGTTTCGCACACCAAGTTCCGCCAGCCAATACGCAAGGGTCGATCCAACGATGCCGCCAACACCGACGATTACGACATCTGCAGTATCAGGCAGCTTCCGTTTTTCCATCTTCTGTTCGTCTTGAATACAGCAAACGCGGCGGCGCAATTCTTGCACTCACGACGCGAAAAATCGAACGAATTTATGCATCCGATGACGTTTAGATTGCATCTCGAAAAACGGCGATTTCGACCGCGACCCTTTTCATTTCTATTCGCATAATCGAACCGGTCGTATTTCGGTGTACGCTACTCGCAACGAGACTTCTAGGTAACTCCAGTTTCATGTTAAGACCTACGTGTAAGGCTTTGTTTTTTCTTCTTTTTATAGGACCACACGCATCAATTAGCTCGGATGATGGATCCGGTTCAATCGACGAACCCTCGCTCGCGATCCAAGGACCGTACAACGTCGATCTATTACGGGAACCTGACGGCCTGAGGGATGGACCTCACTACCGCGGTGCGACCATTTACTACCCTGAAGAGTCGTCCCATCCGCTAGCTAGCATCGTGATCGTTCCGGGGTGGTCAAGCTCAGAGCGCTCTATCCGGGCATGGGGTCCTTTTTACGCGTCTCACGGTATCGTCACGATGACGATCGGCACCAACAATCCACCCAAGGATTTTCCCGAGCAACGTGCTGCGGCACTCGTCGATGCGCTCGCCACGCTACGTGCAGAAAACGCCCGCGAAGAATCTCCGATCTTCGAAAAGCTTGATCTATCACGCATCGCCGTCAGCGGTTGGTCCATGGGCGGAGGAGGCGCGCAACTAGCCGCTGTCCAAAACCCCAGCCTCAAAGCGGCCATCGGACTTTGTCCCTGGCACGAACCCCCAGGCATTTTTGAACACGCCGTTCCATTGCTGATCATCGGCGGCGAAAACGATCGTCGTGCGCCCTTCAACGAACACGGATTAATTCATTACTGTACGACGCCGTCCACCACGCCAAAATTACTGTTTGAGGTGCGCGATGCGGGGCATTGGGTAGCGAACGGTCCGATGGGCGTGTACCGCGATACCGGCAATGGTGACGTCGGCAGAATCGCGTTGGCTTGGCTCAAGGTATTTCTTGTGGGCGACGAGCGTTACACGAAATTCTTGTTGACCAAACCTCAATCGGCAAGTCGCTTCGAAACCAACATACACCGTCTCAGTCTCGCGGAAGGGACCATCGACATTCCCAAATCGGTCGACACCAGCTCCGTATGCGACACCCTCGACAACTTATAATCAGGGAGAACCCGCCGTTTAATTTGGTTCCGCTATAAAAACCGGAATCGTTCGTGAGGTCCGCTCTTTGTAGTCGGCATACGGTGGAAATGCTGCGACAGCCACCGTCCAAACCCTACCGCGTTCTTCATCGTCGTCAATCTCTCGCACCCGCATTGCAGACACTTCGGTCGCATCACGAATCTCCACTGAAGGATTCGCTCGAAGGTTGTATACCCAAACCGGGTTCTTCGGCGCTCCACCCTGCGACCCCACAAGCACGTAATTGTCGCCGTCTTTCACGCGCATAAGAGGGGTTTTTCGGATAGCCCCGGTCTTATTGCCCGTATGAGTGACGATGATACAAGGTAGGCCAGTGTCCATGAGTCCGACGCCCTCGGTTCCACCACTCGCTTCATAACGCTCCACTTGCTCTCGCACCCATTGAATAGGCGTTGGGATGTAGTCCGCCATGGTTTATCCCTCCTTGTTGTAGCGAATGGATCATTCTAGCTATCTCGCATGCCAAAACTAGGGTGATCGGTAATCCACATTTTCGTCCGCTGACTTTGTTACGCTCGTGACAGAAACGGAGAACGTAACAAAAGCGAAGCATGGACCTTGGAGGTCTGAAACAAGATGAACATTCAGCAGACGATCATTCCTTTAGTATTTCTTGCGCTGTCGGCACCCCTCGTCGCCGACGAACACGTCATCACCACGTCATCTCACCGCCTGACGGAGGTTGCGAATGGCGTCTATCTCGCACAAACCACCGCCCCGCTCTTCAATAGCAATTCGCTCATCATCGTTAACGAAGAGGACGTCGTCGTGGTTGATTCGCACTTAACGCCGGCGAAAGCGAGAGACTTAATCCAGTCTATCAAGTCCGTTACAACGAAACCCATTACGACCCTCATTAATTCGCATTTCCACTGGGATCACGCCCACGGCAACCAAGTTTTTGAAGATGGGGTGCAGATCATTGGGCACGAATACACGCGCATGAAATTAGCGGGTACGCCGTTGGAAGAAACGCAATATGTACTCGCCACCGCCGGGAACAAGGCCACACTCGCTCGAATCCGCGAGATGCTGACGAATGCCTCAGAGGAAGACCGACCTGAAATACAAAAGTGGTTCGATCTTTACTCGCAGCAAGCTGAAGACTGGAAAGAAATCGCTCCCATTCCTCCCGACACAACACTAAACGACCGGATGACGCTTTTTCGCGGAAGTCGCGAAATTCAAATTCATTTTTTCGGGCGCGCGCATACGGGCGGCGACGTCACCGTTTACCTACCCGCAGAAAAACTCGCTTTTACCGGCGACATGATGCTCCAGGGACCATCCTTTCTCGGCGATGGCTATGTGGACGAGTGGGTCCAGACACTCGAGAATTTAAAGGGTCTTGCTTTCGAGACCATCGTACCGGGTCACGGCAATCCGTTTACTGATCGGGATTTGATTAGCCACGTGCAAGCGTACTACGCGGATCTTTGGCAAAAAGTAGCGGCCATGCACGAACAAGGTATTCCTATTGCTGATGCGGCAAGGGATATCGACATGACCAACCATGCGCCCACACTCGGCGTTCGTCGGAAAGGCGTCGATCCACAAGCCGTTGGCAGGATCTACGCCCGACTCGACGGCGCTGATTAATCCGGAAGGCTATAGGCGAAATAATCGGCGCCGGAAGGCGGACCCATACGGCCACCGCCCGCGGAAATAACGACATATTGTTTACCGCCAACCGTATAAATCGCGGGCGTCGAAAATCCAGCGGCTGTGAGATCCGTTTGCCATAAAATCTTTCCGTCGCGTGTGTCGTACGCGCGAAACTTCATATCCGGTGTCGCTGCAATAAAAATCAAACCTGAGGCGGTCACAACGGGTCCGCCGTAACTCACCGCGCCAAGGCCCAGATCCGGATGGCTGGGATAATTACCAAACGGAACACTCCAAACGATCTCGCCTGATGCCACATCGATGGAGTTGAGCGTCCCCCAAGGTGGCGCGGTACCGGGAAGCTGTTCATGATCTCGAAGATACGTGTAACAGCAGTGGGTGTATGAAACTTCCGTGGTGGGTTCATCGACGACCGGCTCTGGCGCCACAATATGGGTAATGATTCGACCCCGGACCGTGCCACTTAGGTGCGAGAAACTCGGCATCCGATCAACGCCATCATTAATTACTTTCGCGATTTTTCGATAATCCATGCGCTCGAGAATGCCAAGTAGGTCAGGCCCGGTTTCCGTCCCTTCAAGATTTGCGCCATGACAGGAACCGCAGTGCGTCGCATAGGCACCGGCGTTGCTAAAACCCGCGGGTATTTCCGTCAACGTCAGGATGCCCGATTCGTTATTCGCGTTTAGGATCAAACGGTTGTTTGACGGATCAAACGCGGATCCGCCCCACTCCGCTCCTCCGTCATACCACGGCGTAATCAAGACGGTTCCCACTTTGGGCGGGGCCCATGGACGGAGATCCCAATCCTTGATCAATTCTTCGACGTGTTTGGTCGCCTCTGGAGTCCGCCGCGTGATCTCGAAGGTCTGACGACTAAAGGAGACGCTGGATACTGTTTGTACAGGGGCCGGCTCTTCGCCTGGCAACGTGCTCGGGAGCGTGTCGACGTCGACCAGCGGGTACATTGTCTCCCCGGTATCACGATCGAACACGTAGAGGTGTCCCGATTTCGTTGTCAACGCGACACCGTCAATTACTTTCCCATCACGCTTGAGTTGCACCAACGTCGGCGGGGACGGATTGTCCCGGTCCCATAGATCGTGACGAACGACTTGATAATGCCAGTTGAGTTTTCCCGTTCTAGCATCGATGGCCAGTAAGCTATTGGCGAACAGGTTATCGCCCAGCCGACTTGCCCCATAGAAATCGGGAGTAGCCGATCCCGTCGGAGCAAACAACACGCCTCGTTCTTCGTCTAGGGTCATCCCCGTCCAAACGTTCGCACCACCTGCGTGGGCCAACGCACCGTCAGCCCAAGTCTCTGAACCCAGCTCTCCAGGATTTGGAATCGTATTGAACGTCCAGATTAATCGACCATCAATGGCGCTGAACGCACGCACCGATCCGGGATAGGCGTCTGCATTTTCGGTGGTCGAGAAGCCAAGCATTAACATGTTCTCGAACACGACCCCTGGGGCCGTCACGCCGATATAGCTTTCCGGGCCGCTGGGTCGTAAATCGACGCGGCCATTGACCCCGAATTCTTCCACCGGTTTGCCATCGGTTGCATCAAGGGCGATCAGAATCCGTCCAGCGGTATAAAAAATACGTCGGTCACCATCTTTCTCCCACCACATCAAGCCGCGCTGAGCCCCTCGGATTTCAGGATCTGAGCGCCACAACACCTCCCCGGTAGCCGCATTTAGTGCAAACGCAACAAGCTGGGGCGACAACCCGTAAAGAACGCCATCGATTACGAGTGGGCTGGCGTACATTGATCCACCACGTTCACTCGACGTGTACTTCCATGCCAGCTCAAGCTGGTCGACGTTGTCTCGGTTGATCTGGGTGAGGTCTGA
>CAJWCW010000092.1 GCA_913030615.1 uncultured Gammaproteobacteria bacterium
ATCCAAAATAATTCGTGATCACGCAAGGCGCGCAGTAGCGTCAGGTAGCCTTCGGTTCGGGCGTTGAAGTTGAGATCCAACAAGATATCCATTTCAGGTCCAGATCCTTCCCTGAAAGCTTTAAGATAATCTTGTAATCCATTGATAATATTATATTTTGGTGTCCTTTCGGGCTCGTTTGGACCGCCAAAACCGGGAGACCAACCGACCATACCGTTCGGTGTTTCTCGAAAAATATTGGTTTTCAGTGCAGTGAATCCCCTCTCAGCGACCTCGGCACCGAGGGCGCGAACATCATCCAAATTTGTCACGGCCGGGGGGTATATTTCAGGCCGGGAAATACGCCAGGTACCGCAATGGGACCAATACACTCGGACCCGGTCACGTATTTTCCCCCCCAGCAACTCGTGGCATGGAACTCCCAGTTCTTTGGCCTTAGCGTCGAGAACGGCGTTTTCGATGGCGCCGATAGCGCGTGGCAGTACGCCAACCAGGGATTGACGAGCTGCGGCGGTCAGACGGGCATAGATAGCCTCGTGGTTTCTGACGTCGTGACCGACGACGAGGTGACCGAGTTGTTCGATGGCGGTGGTGACCCCGGCCGGTCGAAAGCCGTCGTCGTATTCACTCCATCCGACGATGCCATTGACGGTTTCGATGCGGACGAAGTGGTAATTGCGCCAACCAGCATTGCAATGACGCGTTTCAATCGTTTCGATTTTCATGTTGAGTCGACTACCTCGGATCGTTTCAGCTGAGAAGACACGGGAGAGTAAACGAAGACGCGGCGAAATGGGGTTCGATCCAATAAGAGGGATCGAGCGCATCGGATTCTGCGTCCTTCGTTCCTTGCTAGAATCGCCAGTTCTTTGGGCGAAGTAGAACCGACATGCCGATACAACGATTGTTGATCGCTAATCGCGGTGAAATTGCGATACGTATAGCTCGAGCGGCCGCTGACCTGGGGATATCTACGGTGGCGGTATTTTCCGAGGACGATGAGCAAAGTCTGCACACTCGAGTCGCCGACGAATCCTCCGGCCTCTCGGGGATTGGCGCGGGTGCGTATTTGGATGCTGAAGGCATCCTGGCGATGGCTGAAGCGAATGGGTGTGATTCGATCCATCCGGGGTACGGATTTCTGTCGGAGCGAGCCGATTTTGCCGCCGCTTGCGTCGAGCATGGCATGACGTTCGTTGGGCCGAGCGAATACCATCTGTCACTGTTCGGCGATAAAGCCCGCGCTCGAGCTGCTGCGGTCGCGGCCGACGTTCCCGTGTTACGGGGTTATGACGAGGCGGTGTCGTTAGAACGGGCAGCTGAGTTTTTAGGAACGCTCGGCTCCGATGGCGCGATGATTATTAAAGCGATCGCTGGTGGTGGCGGTAGGGGAACACGGACGGTTCGCTCGATTGATGAACTGGAGGAGGCGTATAAGCGCTGTCAATCCGAAGCTCAAACAGCCTTTGGGTTGGCCGACGTGTACGTCGAAGAATACGTAAAGCAAGCGCGTCATGTCGAAGTACAAATTCTGGGTGATCTTCACGGAGGTGTTGCCCATCTCGGTGAGCGGGAATGCAGCGTTCAACGGCGTAATCAGAAGGTGGTGGAGATTGCGCCGGCACCCGGGTTGCCCGACTCGCTACGAACGCAATTGATCGATGCCGCCGTGAGATTCGCGTCTAAAGAGGGTTACACGAATCTCGGGACGTTTGAGTTCTTGATCGATACAACGGGTCAAGCTCCCGACTGGCCGTTTGTGTTCATCGAGGCTAATGCCCGTTTACAGGTCGAACATACCGTGACCGAAGAGGTCACCGGCGTTGATTTAGTCCAGACACAAATACGGCTTGCAGACGGCGAGTCACTCGCTGACTTGGGGCTCGATGAACTGCAGGTGGCGACCCCTCGGGGCTACGCCATTCAAGCGCGCGTCAACATGGAAACCATCGCAGCGGATGGATCGGTGCGACCCAATGCTGGGACGCTCAGCATATACGAAGCCCCGAATGGACCGGGCGTTCGAACCGACGGTTTCGGTTATGCCGGCTACAAGACGAGTACTTCGTTTGACTCGCTGTTAGCGAAAGTTATCGTGCATTCCGGCAGCTCCGAATTCGCGTCCGCGATTGTGCGCATGCGTCGAGCCCTCTCTGAATTTCGTATTAGTGGCGTCGAGACCAATATTCCTTTCTTGTTGAACGTTCTGGCCCACGAAGACTTTGCGGAAAGTCGGGTTATTACCCGTTGGGTCGATAACAACGTTGCGGAACTTGCAGAAGAACAGGTGAAATCACGGGCTCGTTTCGTTGAGTCCGATGCCTCCGTTGATGGTCATGAGGTGGGTGGTTTCGCAGGTGCACGCGTAGACACCAGCGATCCGCTCGCACTTTTTGATCACGATGCCAAAGTTAAATCCAGGGGGTCACGTGAAGTCGTCGCAGACGACGACGTGGTAGTCACGGGTCCTGACGGCTCGGTTGGCATGAGCTCACCCATCCAAGGGACGATTATTTCGATCGATGTGGATCAAGACGATCAGGTGCGTGCAGGGCAACAAGTGGCTGTGGTTGAAGCCATGAAAATGGAACATGTGATTCGCTCTGGCATTGATGGAATCGTCCGTGAAATCACCATGTCAGCTGGCGATGTCGTGCGTGACGGATACCCGATTGTATTTATTGAAGAGGCCGATGTTGACGTCGACCACATTATCGAAAACGAGCAATTAGATCCCGATTACATTCGACCAGATCTGGCGGAAAACTATCGCCGCCACGCATTTACCTTGGACGAAAATCGGCCCGACGCTGTGGCGAAACGATATGAGCGTGGTTACCGAATGCCGCGGGAGAATATCGCCCAACTGATGGATGAAGGTTCGTTCAAAGAGTACTGGCCTCTTATCGTGGCCCGCCAGCATAAACGCTTTGATATGGAAACCTTGCGAAAAAACACACCAGCCGACGGCCTTATCGCAGGCATCGGTACGATCAATGCCAATCTATTTGATGATATCGATGCGCGGGCCATGCTTGTGCATTACGACTACACCGTGTTGGCGGGAACGCAAGGTGGTCGCAATCATTACAAGCAAGATCGAATGTTTGAATTAGCGAATCGATTCAGGATTCCTCTGATCCTTTTTGGCGAGGGGGGCGGTGGCCGACCTGGGGATGACGGTACCGGACCGGGCGTTGCGTTCGATACCCATACGTTCACGCAATTTTCGAAGCTCTCTGGGCTCGTGCCGATGATCGCGGTGATTAACGGACGCACGTTTGCGGGTAACACGGCTCTGGTTGCGTGTTGTGACGTCATCATTGCCACCGAACGAACGACGGTGGCGATGGGTGGTCCGGCAATGATTGAGGGTGGTGGACTTGGGATCTACACGCCGGAGGAAGTCGGGCCGATGTCGTTTCAGGTCCCCAACGGCGTGGTCGACATCCTCGCTGCGGACGAGCAAGACGCGGTCGAAGTTGCTAAGAAATACCTTTCCTATTTCCAAGGTCGTACCAAGGAATGGGAGGCCCATGACCAGCGCCCGTTGCGCCACGCGATTCCCGAGAACCGACTGCGCTTGTACGACATGCGGGAGATTATCCATACCATCGCGGATAAAGATTCCGTGCTAGAAATCCGTGAAAAGTTTGGGATCGGTGTCATTACCGCGTTCATACGGGTGGAAGGACGGCCCATGGGGGTCATTGCGAACAATCCGCACCATCTGGCCGGGGCCATTGATTCGGATGGGGCGGATAAGGGTGCTAGATTCATTCAATTGTGCGACGCGTTTGATATCCCAGTTCTCTCGTTGATGGATTGCCCTGGCATGATGGTGGGCCCGGACGTCGAAGCCACGGCGCTGGTTCGCCACTGCGTTCGCATGTTCAATGCTGGAGCGAATCTGACGACCCCGCTTTTTGGCGTGGTCGTTCGCAAAGCGTACGGCTTAGGCGTACAAGCAATGTGTGGTGCAAGTGCGTTGGTTGGATTTTTTACGGTGGCATGGCCGACTGCAGAATTTGCTGGCATGAATATTGAAGGGTCGGTCAAGCTTGGTTATCGCAAAGAACTTGCTGCCATTGAAGATGCGGAAGAGCGCCGCCTTGAATTTGAGCGTCGCGTGGCAGGCGCGTATGAAGGCGCGAAGGCCGTTAATGCGGGGACAGGGGGCGGATTGGACGACGTGATTGATCCAAGCGATACGCGTGAGTGGATTGCGAGTAGTTTGAAGCGATTGCCGCCGGCGCCGCCACGAACTGAGAAGAAGTATCCTTACATCGACACCTGGTAGTTGTTGGAGTAGCTAAATCAGTTCCACGATTTAAGCTCCGGAAGTACCGTTTCCGCATATAAGCGCATGCTGGCTTCTGCATCTTCGTACGCAATGCCGCCGTAGCGAAAGCAGGCGGCCTCTTCGAAGGGGCCTATGACGTCGAAGCGTTCTCGGTACTTTTCCAGCATCTGGTCGGGTGTGCCGTAGGCGTTGGCGGCGAGGAAGCCGTCGACATACTTATCGAAACCGATCTCACGCAATTTTGCAGCTTGCTTGCCGTAGCCCTGGTACCCCTCCATGTTGTCGAGGTGGTCGCCCATCAATTCATAATGCTCTAAAAGACTCTGCAGATACGTGGCCATGCACTGTTCTGCGACGTCCCGTGCGTGGTCCGGATCGTGGTGGCAAAAGGTAAAGTCGGCGGTCATGGTTGGCGGTGCTGTTTTTCCTTGATGATGCTCGTAGCGCTCTCGGTACCGTTCGATACCCGGGAGGCGACGTTCCCAATGAGCCTCGGAAAACATAATCATACGACCGCCAACCCGTGCACATGCTTCGATTGAATCCGTTGAATTCGCGACGGCATAGATTCGGTCGTCAAATGAACGTTCGGGTCGCGGACGAATTTCCGTTCGAGGTTGAGGGTAGAAGGGTCCTTGCCCTTCGATATAACCGCTTTTGAGTGCATTCACGATCATCACGGAAGATTCGTCGAAGCGCTCGCGCGAAGAATCCATGTCGATGCCGACGAAGGGCGCAAATTCACGACGAGAGAGTCCGCGACCCATTCCGAAACGGACCCGACCCCCGGACACGGTATCGAGCAGGGCAACTTTCTCTGCTACACGAAGGGGTTCATTCCAGGGCAG
This sequence comes from uncultured Gammaproteobacteria bacterium, assembly GCA_913030615.1. Classification (GTDB taxonomy): domain Bacteria; phylum Pseudomonadota; class Gammaproteobacteria; order Pseudomonadales; family Azotimanducaceae; genus UBA11889. The sequence goes on from CAJWCW010000092.1 coordinate 5,152, forward strand.
GATGACTGCGGCTGTACCGAGTTTGATGTCGGTTGTCCTTCCGGCGACGAACGCAAGTAGTTCGAGATTGTCTGGGCAGAAGGAATAGTCGAAAAAGTGGTGCTCGGTTGGCCAAACGGCGTCGAATCCTAGTTGTTCGGCCAGTTCAGCAAGACGAAGCTCTTGCTCATAGACGGTACCGTCGGTGACGTTTGCGTCCCAGCCATAAGATGAAAAAATGAGCTGCAAACCCACGTCCATGAGACCTCCCGAATCTGTTCGATACCGATGTAAACGAATGGATGCTGCATCGAGCCTACCAGAGAGCAGTTGCGTATTGGCACCGGTCTTGATTTTGCGCACACTGGCGTGAACGTCGACGACGTTCGAGGGAGACAACGACTTGCTTTCAAAAAGACAACAGTTCGATTACGCCATCGGGGATATGGGCATCAATCTCTATTTCATGTCTGCGATGACGTATCTGTTGTTTTTCTACACCGACGTGTACGGGCTTTCCGCGGAAATCGCAGCCGGTGTTTTTCTGGTTGCTCGTGTTGTCGATGCGATTACTGACCCGATCATGGGGTTTCTAGCGGATCGTACGCGGACTCGTTGGGGCAAGTTTCGGCCGTATGTGTTGTTCGGTCCGATCCCATTGGCTGTCATTACAGTGGCGACATTCACTGTGCCGGATTTCGATGAGGTAGGACAAATTATATGGGCCTACGTGACCTATACGCTCTTTGGCGTCATCTACACTGTGGTGACGATTCCGTACGCTGCCCTTAGTGCCGTAATTAGCAATGACTATCAAGAACGATCGGGCTTTACCTCGGTACGGATGATGTTTGCGCTTGCCGGCGGCGCGATCGTTAGCGTGGGTATGTTGCCCCTGGTTGACGCGTTCGGCGGCGAAGCGGTCGGGTTCCAATGGACCATGATTGTGTTTGGCGTGATGGCGACACTGCTTTTGTGGCTGACGTTTCGTGGCACCGAGGAGGGTGCGTTTCCGGAAGCCGCTACCAGTAAAGTCGGCTTGCGCGACAGTGTTCGGGCTGTTGTGGCGAACGTGCCATTATGGATAACGATCGCGCTGTTTTGCCTGGGCATGCTCGCGTTCACGTTTCGTTTCAGTACGGCACCTTTTTACTTTAAGTACAGCATGGGACGCGAAGATCTTATTCCGCTGTACATGTTGGTCACGCTTGCCGTGATGTTCCCGGGTCTGTTAGCCGTACCTTGGCTTTCCCGAACGTACGGAAAAGCGGGGGCGGTGCGTGTTGGTGCTCTGATCGCAATGGTTGGTGCGGTCGGGTTTTATTACACGCCTGCGACCGATGTTTGGCTGGTGTTTGTTTGGGGGTCCGTATTGGCCATTGGCGGGTCGCCTATCATGGTTCTTGGTTGGGCAATGCTCGCCGATACGGTCGAACATGGGGAAGCGCAAACAGGAATTCGAGCGGAGGGAGTGGTCTTTTCGACGGCTAGTTTTTTTCAGAAGATGGCCAAAGCCATCGCGGGATCGGGTATTGCAGCGATGCTAGCTTGGTTCGGTTTTGTCGCCAACCAAGAGCAGTCGCAAGAAACCGTGGCTGGGTTACTCTTCATGATCGCCGTTTGCCCGTTGTTATTTAATGCGCTTCTGTTTCTAGTTTCCTTAGCGCATCGGTTGGACGGGAGGCGTCACGCGGAGATCGTCCGCGATCTATCTGAGCGCGCTATTGTGTACCAGGGCAATCAATCAAACTGATACGGCGACTTGATACCCTTCGCGCGACGTCAAACGTTCAAAATAACGGCGCGCGTTTGGATGATCGCTCTCCAACACGTTAAAGCGGTCGGCGAGCATTAACGTATAGCCCATCATAATGTCGGCAGCCGAAAACGTGTCGCCGACGAGAAACTCGGTTTTGCTTACAGCGTCGTTCACGGCGTCAAGACAGCTGAGAGCTCGAGTGCGAGCGTCCTCAACAACGGCCGGAATCCGCTCGGCTTCTGGTTTCATTACCGTATGGTGAGCGATGTCACCGAGTGGGCGAGCAAATGTAGCCTCTGCAAACCAACACCATTGTAAGTACATCGCGCTTTCTGCGCTTCCGGGTGCTGGCATGAGGCGACCATCGCCATAGCGATCAAGTACGTATTGAAGCATCGCTCCGGACTCAACCATCGTGAAGTTTTGGTCGTCCATGGCCGGAACTTTCCCGGTCGGTGATTTAGCGCGCCACTCGGGCGACTGCCGAAACGTCTGAGAGAAGTCGATACTCTCAATTTCGTACGGGGCTTCAAGTTCCTCGCAGAGCCATATGACGCGCACCGAACGCGTTCCTTGGACGTGGTAAATCTTCACGTGCGGTACCTAATTGACGTAAAAGAAAATAGTTTAATTGAAGTTGACGCGTCAGTCGCAGCACCCGCTCTGTCTATCTGGTCTTTTCGAGCTGGCTAAGGCACGCTCAATGGATTGAAAGAATTGGGGCGGGCGTGTGGGTATCGCGATTGAAGAAGAGAATCATTACGGCTTTCGGTTATCCGACGAGCTGATCCTTCTTAGGGATCAGATACGGCGATTCATGCGCGAAGAAGTCAAGCCGATCGAAGACACCTTGCCTCACGATGCGATTGGTTGCGGTCGTGAAGATCGGATTCGTCTTCGGGCGCTGGCGGAAGAGATGGGTCTCACGCGCCTTACCGTTCCTGAGGAGTATGGTGGAAATCCGGTTAGTGCGATGGCTAGAGCGGTGATTGCAGAAGAGTCTTCGAAGTGTCGTCTTGGTGGCTATGCGCCTGCGTTAGGTGCTTTCGGGGGCGGCCCTCCAAACATTATTTGGGGTGGAACACCTGAACAGATTGAACGCTATGGGATTCCATGCGTCGAGGGGAAGATGCGTGCTTTTGTCGCGATTACTGAACCGACCGGAGGATCGGATCCTCGGAACAACATTTCGACGCGGGCTGAAAGAGATGGTGATGAGTGGGTCCTTAACGGACGTAAAATGTGGATCACAGGCGCCGAGGGGGCGGATTTCGGGATCCTTTTTGCGCGCACGCGTGAGGGTACCGCCGAAGCGCCGCCTGAAATCACAGCGTTTATTGTAGAGCCGACCTTTGTTGGAATAAATTTTAATGAAATCAAAGTGATACGGGCTTTATCTCCTTACGAAATTGTTCTCGAGAATTGCCGTGTTCCCGTGGAGAATGTCCTGGGGTCCGTCGGTCACGGTTTTGGTGTGGCGCAGAGTTGGTTAGTGGACGCGCGCATACCTTATGCCGCGGGATGCATTGGGATGGCGCAAGAGGCACTCGATATGGCATGTGGGTGGGTAAAACAACGACCCACGCGGGACGGCCTGTTGGCCGACAAACAAGCAATTCAGTGGATGATTGCGGATTCAGAAGTCGAGTTGAGAGCTGCTCGTATGCTCGTGTACGACGCCGCGTCCAAAGTAGATGCCGGTCAGTCGGGCAAGGTGGATGCCTCGATTTGTAAACTCTACGGGACTGAAACAGCAGGACGCGTGGTCGACCGCGCCATCCAAATGTTTGGGGGTATGGGCGTTGCCGAAGAGATGCCCCTCGAGCGGTGGTACCGAGAACTTCGCGTCAAACGTATTGGGGAAGGACCCTCCGAAGTGCATCGCATGGTGATCGCTCGCGATAAATTAAGGAACACTAGCGGGGGGGTGTACTTTAGTTAACGTCTGACACGCCGGCGGGCAGTGACGACCTCGGTATTGAGCCCCAACCAGTGCATACGTCCTATGTACCGGGCGTGTTCGACTTTGAGGCAACGGTCCATCACGACATCGAGACCGGCGTCGGCGGCGATAGCGGCCCCCTCATCGCTGATAACGCCAAACTGAAGCCATAACGCTTTGGCTCCAATGGCTACGGCTTCTTTAGCCAGGGCAGGTACCGCGGAAGGATCTCGGAAAACGTTGACGATATCGATTGCCTCGCCGACGGCGGTCAATGAGTTAAAACATGGCTCGCCGAGAACTTCTTCTTCTCGGGGATTAACAGGGATGATTCGGTAGCCATGTCTTTGCGCGTAATAGCCCACAAAGTGGCTGGCACGCAATGCGTTGGCGGACAAGCCGACGACAGCGATGGACGTTCCAGTGTGCAACACACGCTGTATTGTGGTCGGGTCCTGATACTTAATTGTCTTGGGCAAATGCCTGCTCCAAATCCCATTGAAGGTCGTCGATATCCTCGATCCCGATCGAAACGCGAATGGTCCCGGGCGCGATGCCGGCTGCTTGCAGTTCGTCGTTGTTGAGTTGTCGGTGGGTGGTGCTGGCGGGATGGATGATCAGACTCTTTGCGTCGCCAACGTTGGCGAGATGTGAGAACAGTTGCACGTTGCGGATGAAATTCTGACCCGCGCTGCGACCGCCAGTGAGTTCAAAGCAGAAAACGGCGCCAGCACCTTTAGGAAGATACTTCTCTAACAAAGCTGCGTTTTCTTTGTAATGCAATGCCGGATGGCTGACACTGACGACGTCGGATCGGGCGTCCAACCATGTTGCTATGCCGAGAGCGTTTGACACGTGTCGATCCATCCGTAGTGGCAACGTTTCCATACCTTGCAGGAAAAGGAACGCGTTGAACGGGCTCATGCATCCGCCTAAATCACGCAGTGTCTCGGAGCGCAGTTTCATGAGAAAGCCATACATCCCAAATGTTTCGTGGAAAGCGAGTCCGTGATACGCATCGGACGGTTCGGCGATGACGGCAAACTTGCCATTGGACCAATCGAAATCTCCGGAATCGA
>CAJWCW010000093.1 GCA_913030615.1 uncultured Gammaproteobacteria bacterium
CCCCAAGGGCGAGAACGTCCACAAGCCTCTCGTGAAAAGGCCGCAGTCGGCATTATCGAACCCAATAAACCTAGACCATCACCGTCATCAAGAACACGCCCCACTCCAAACGAGCAAGTCCGCGGGACACGCCCATCCATTTTTCGGCGGTTTTTGCGCAGTCTTTTTTGGGCCGGAGAAGATGAAGGAACCGTTCCAACAGAAGCGAACAGAGGAAGGCAGCGTAGACGGCAGGCAGCAAGTCCAAGTCGGACGAATACCGATAATCGAAAGCCGAAAGCGACAGACGCCGACGATACCCAAAGGCGTGAAAATCGTGGTGACGAAAGACGAGATCGGCGAAACAACAATCGCTCGAGTAGTCGCAGCCAACGTCAAACCAACCGCCACCAACCTAGTGACTCGCCCCCTGGGAAGGAACGAGATCTAGGTGGTAACCGTCAACGCCCTGACGATAGGTCACCAGGGCATTCGAACCGCAGGCAGCCCGCACGGGCGGAGCGCTCAGAGAATTCGCGTGAGGATACGCAGTCACCAAGCGGTGCATCCGAAGGGCGTCCACGTCCAGCAACGGCTAGCGAAATTTCTGACAGCAAACGTCAACCGCGACGCGATCGACATTCGGCTGCAAATAGTTCCGAATCTAGGCGTTCGGATGCAAAGCCAAAGGAACAACCATCTACCGAAGCAACCGTCAGCGATTCTTCGACGGGTCACGCTGAAACCGAGAGTAGAACGGAAACTGAAGAAGGTTCATCTCAAAGACCACAATCGATGTCGCTTGCCGCGGCCGAAACGCAAGAGCAAGACCCTGTAGAACCAATCAACGAAATCGTTCTTCCAGATAGCTCAACTGCAATCGGAACAGATCGCGACGCTGATATTCCCGAGCAGACATCGTCAGACGAGGAAGGAATCGACAATTCCTCTCCGGCACGAGCAACAAACGATCCGCGGAGCGAAGCGCTAGAGGAAGAACCTTCGTCCACTCCAAGCCGGGTATCCGACTCTCATTCGCCAGACCATCAAATCAACGATCAAGAAGCAGACAAGGAAGATATAGAGATCTTATCGCCCGCGGATCCTTCTGGCGGCTCAGAAACTGTTCCACCACCCCTGCCAACAGATGTTCAAAACGATCTGATTGCCGAAGATCCTCCCGTGACAGCGGAAAACTCATCGCTCAGCGAGGACATCGATTCGAATCAAGTTAATGAGCAAGCAACACGAGCATCGAACGATCCCAGGGAAATGAGACGACAAAAACTCCGGGAGCAGGCGGTCGACGACTAGTGACACAACATCAGGGTCGTCCTATTTCGATCGGCTCGCGGTCCAAAGCAACGCCATAGCGCCGGTGCACATCATCGACGATCCTGTCCGCTAATCCGAGTACGTTGGTAACCGTTGCGCCACCGGTATTTATCAATACCAGTGGCTGACGGTGCCAAACTGCGACCGCCCCATCTCTGAAGCCTTTCCAACCCGCCGCTTCAATTAGGCGCGCTGCGGACACCTTCACCAACCCTTGTTGTTCGAACCCTTGTATTTCGCACTTTCCTCGTAACAGTTCAAAGTCTTTCACGGACAGCAGTGGGTTCTCGAAAAAACTACCGACGTTACCAATAAGTCGAGGATCGGGAAGTTTTCGACGTCGTACTCTAATTACGGCATTGGCGACGTGTATGGGGTTCGGCCGGCCACACCCAAGCTTACGAAGTTCGGTATCGATATCTGGATAACTGGTCTCTACCGTTTGGTCGCCAGTACGTATATTCACGTAGGTAATGACATAACGTTGGGGACTACCGCTTTTGAAAACACTATCGCGGTATCTAAACTCGCATTCTGCTGCTGGCAGAGTTCTGCTAGCCATTTCACCACGATCAACGACTTCGACACTTTCGACCATGGGGCCTAACTCTCGTCCATATGCGCCAATATTCTGATACGGTGCAGCGCCAACCGATCCTGGTATTAACGAGAGATTTTCGAGGCCTCGAATGCCCCGACCAAGCAGTGACCGCACGAGTTCGTTCCAGCGTTCTCCGGCTCCAACGCGAATACGGTAGACACTCTCGGCGACGCGTTTTACCGATATTCCACGTATTCGCACGCGAATCACCACTCCCGGTACGTGTCGATGCAAAACGACGTTCGAGCCTTCGCCCAGAATCGTTGCAGAAGGCGAATGCTCCAGCGACTCCAGTAATTCCTCAACACTCGAAACCTCCAGCAATTCTTCTGCCGTACTCTCAAGTCCAAAACTATTGGCCCGCGTAAGACATGCATTGCTTACTCGTCTCATTTAGACACGTACCTGAAGGTCAAATTCACCCGCTCGCCCGCGGGTTGAGCGGTCCGCGGAACGCTGTGTTTGAACAAACTTTGGCTATCACCCCACATCACCAACAAAGACCCATGCTGCAATAACCATCCCATACTCTTACCACCTGATTTCGGACGTACCCGAAATACGCGGGATGCACCTAGGCTCAAAGACGCGATCACCGGGCGTACTCCCATATCCCGTTCGTTATCGCTATGCCAACCGACGTGGTCAGACCCAGATCGGTAACGATTCGCAAGCATGAAATTAAATGGGTGTCGAAGTTGACGTTTGATCAACGCACAGGTTCCCGCCAAGCAATCGGTCCATGGCTCCCCTGGGCGGGACGTTCCACTGTAATGATAAGAACAGCCCGAGTTGGCATACCACGCCGTCAGTCTTGGGGCCCGGTATTTCGATCCGAACATCGTCACGGTTTCTCGATACCAATTGATATCCCGAAGGCAATGATCCAATAAGCGGGTCGCGGACGCGGTCTTTAAGAAATTTTCCACATACAAAAATTGTTGATTCTCGAACCGAATCCCTTGGCTTTGTACGTCGACTGGGGGTTCATAAATATCCACCAACGATATACTACCTTTTGCGCTATTTAGTACCGAGGAATTCCCAATGGACATAAGAGACAAAGTGGCAGTCATCACCGGGGGAGCCTCCGGACTTGGAAGAGCGACGGCGGAAACCATCGTCGCAAACGGAGGCAAGGTTGCCTTGTTAGATCTGAACGGCGAGCTGGCTTCCCAGACTGCCGCTGAACTCGGGAACGATGCCCAAGCTTTCACCGCCAATGTCTCCGATTCACAATCGGCAACCGATGCTGTTGACCTCGTTCTAGAACGATTTGGCGCAATTCACATCAACGTCAATTGCGCCGGAATTGGCGCCGCGGGGCGAACACTAGGTCGAGACGGCCCCTTATCACTCGACGCTTTCAACTTCGTCATCCAGGTGAATTTGGTAGGTACGTTCAACACACTTCGACTGTGTGCGGAAAAAATGGCGACCAACGAGCCACAAAACGAAGATGGCGAACGCGGAGTTATCATTAATACGGCTTCGGTTGCGGCGTATGATGGACAAATCGGCCAAGCCGGCTATAGCGCGAGCAAAGGGGGCGTTGTGGGGATGACATTACCCATCGCTCGCGACCTTTCTCGGTCGGGGATCCGCGTTTGTACTATCGCCCCAGGAATATTCGAAACCCCGATGATGTTGGGTGCGTCAGACAAGGTCCGCGTGCCGTTGATAGAGATGGTCCAGTTTCCAAAACGACTGGGTGACGCGCCAGAATATGCCTTGCTCGCTAAACAAATTGTCGAAAATCCCTATCTCAACGGAGAAACGATACGGCTAGATGCCGGGATCCGAATGCAACCCAAGTGACGGTTCGTGGTGTCGTCGCCACCGCAACAACATCACAACGCTTCGCGCAGTCGCGCAATCACTCGGTCAGCATCGACCTGGGTATCAACGCCTTGAGGGACCTCATGGACTGCTTCGCTCACTGCGATCGAATAACCGTTTTCTAAGAATCGGAGTTGCTCCAGCGACTCAGTGGATTCCAATCTACCCCGCGGCAATGCAACGAAAGCTTCCAATGCCGACAGACGATAGGCGTATATCCCGATGTGCCGTTTCCACCCGTCACCTATGACTCCCTGCTCACCTTCGTTGAAGTTATCTCGTAACCAAGGCATGGGGGCGCGAGAAAAATACAACGCTGAACCCTCTGTTGTCGCTGCTAATTTGACGACATTCGGATCAAACACATCAGTGCGCTCGATAATCGTTGTATACAGTGTCGCTACATCGTGTCGACCGTCGGCCAAAAGACTAGCAACCTGATTGATGACCGTCGGCGGAATGAGGGGCTCATCGCCTTGAACGTTAACGATGAGCTCGTTACTTCCCCAGTTATTGCATCTCGCAACTTCCATTACGCGATCAGATCCTGACACATGATTGGCATCGGTCATGACGGCTCTTGCGCCTGTTGTTTTCACGACCTGTTCGACACGCTCGTCATCTGTTGCCACGACTATGTCGATAGCATCGGATTGCGCCACCTGTTCCACAACCCTCACGATCATGGGCTTCCCTGCCAGATCGATTAAAGGTTTTCCGGGTAGCCGTGTCGAACCATACCGGGCAGGAATCACTACTCTAAACTCATTCACGAGAAGGTCTCTATCGATATGCCATGTTGCTCAAACACTTTAGCAATTCGGCGTTCATCCTCGTCGTTCAACACCACCTCGATCTCGAGATACCAGACTTCGTTGGGCAACTGATCCATCACCCGGACTTTACCGGCGTCTTTTTCCGTAACAACAACCGTCGCATGAGCCGGGACCGAGAGATCTTCGACACTAAATGAATGATGATCGGGGAACGCTCGCACTACGGGATCGAGTCCTAACTCGATCAACGAGTGCGCAAACCTGGCCGGATTCCCGACACCTGCGATTGCGTACAAAGAGCCATGAATCGTTTCTGCAAATTTCTGTGGCGAGACTCGTTCGTGACTTCGCAAATTAACGAACGCCGTCGCAACTGCCTTCATCACCGACTCACCTTCCACGAGTCCAGTCGCCCTGCCATTGGCCACGACCCAGTCCACCTCCGCTAACCTTGATGGCGGTTCTCGTAGCGGTCCCGCCGGTAGAAGGCGGCCATTACCCAACCCGCGATTTCCGTCCACAACGGCAATTTCGATGTCTCGTTCCAGTGCATAATGCTGTAGGCCGTCGTCCGATATAACGACATCAATCTGGTTCATCGACAACAAGTTCTTGACGGCGCGAACGCGGTCCGGATCAACAACTACGGGACAACCAGTACGCGCGGCCAACATTGGCGCTTCGTCCCCCGCATCCTCCGTACTCGAATCGTTATTAACCCGAAGTGGGAATCTCGCCTTACCGCCATAACCACGGCTGACTATTCCAACGCGTTGTCCCCCTGCCATCAGCCACTTCGACAACCAAATGACAAGTGGAGTCTTGCCCGTACCACCGACACTAATATTGCCAACGACCACGACGGGTACAGGGGCACGCCATGAAGAAGACCACCCAGTGACGTATCGACGCCGCCGTTTGCGCACAATCCACCCAAATAGTGCCGCGAAGGGCTGGAGTATCCGAGGCCAAAAACTGTTGTCGTACCATGCCCGAACCAACATGCTGCCCTGGGCTTCGTGACTGTCCAGGTCGACCTCGATCAGCGTGGAACCTTGAGTGCCCTTGTTAGTTACACCTTCATCGTCTTCGAACTGTGATCGATACAACGCGCTGTAGGGCCCATCTCGTCCCACCAGCTCATCGTGCCTTCCTTGTTCTACAATCGCACCTCCATCCACCACATATATAACGTCAGCTTTTTCGACCGTCGATAGGCGATGCGCAATAACAACCGTGGTTCGATCCCGCATGACCTCGTTGATCGCATTCTGAATGAGGCGCTCGGACTCAGTGTCTAGATCGCTAGTCGCTTCATCGAGAATTAAGAGTGGTGCGTTTTTTAGGAATGCCCGCGCAATCGCAATGCGCTGGCGCTGTCCTCCAGAAAGCAGAACACCGTTATCGCCCAGTTCAGTATCCAACCCGTTGGGCAAAGACCGGACAAATTCTTCTGCGTTGGCACGACCAAGCGCTTCAAAAATGGCGTCGTCGGACGCATCGCCTAGTGATCCATAGGCAACGTTTGCACGCAACGTATCGTTGAACAGCACAACTTCCTGGCTAACCAGCGCGATTTGTTGACGAAGATTGCTCAATTTGTATTGCGTGACTGGAACACCATCTAGGAATATCTCTCCGTCGGTTGGCTCGTAAAACCTCGCAAGCAAGCTCACCAAGGTCGACTTCCCACCGCCAGACCGCCCCACCAAAGCAATTGTTTGACCCGGTTGAATCGTGATGTCGATACCCGAAAGCGCATCGTGTTCGCCGGCCGAATAACGAAATGAAACGTTTCGAAACTCGACGTGACCACTAACACGATCGCCCTCATGCGTTCCTTCATTTCGCTCGGCATCTTGATCAATCTGCCAAAAAACATCGCTCGCCGCCGCTAGACCACGCTGCAATCGTGCATTGACGTCAGACAGTCGCTTGATGGGGCTCGCGAGTAAACCAGCCAAGCCTATATATGTAATTAGCTCGCCTCTGGTCATAGCGCCAACGATGTCCGGCTGGAACACCAATCCAATCAAGCCGCCAATCGAGACAGCCACAAACACCTGAATGACTTGCGCGCTGGACGCCTTGGTCGCGACCATTTTCAAGTTTTGCCGACGGTTGCGATCGCTAGCCAATAAAAATCGACCTCGTTCGTATTTCTCCCCGCCAAAAGCGCGCATGACGCGGTAACCGGTAACAGCCTCCGAGGCAACGTGCGTCACATCGCCCATGGAACTCTGGATACGTTCACTTATACGTCGAAAACGCTTGGACGCGTAGCGGACAACCCCGCCCACCAACGGGGTAACTAACAGGAAAATTGCCGTCAGCAGCCGGTTATGCCAGAACATAAACGCAAGCAATACAACTAGTTTCCCACCATCTTGGAAGATGATTTTGAGCGCGTCCGTCGCAGTATCCCGCAACTGAGCTGTCGTGAATGTCAATCGAGAGACGATCTGCCCTTGTGCACTTGCTTCGAAAAATTCGCTAGGCACCACCAGCAAGCGATCAAAAAGTTCACACCGAAGAATATGGACTACACGAAATGAAATGCGTGAGAGGAGGAGTTCGCCAGTGATCGACCCAAAGGCACGGACGAGCGCGGCTAACACGATCAGCGAAGGGAAGTACCAAATGTGAATGTCGGAATCCGAGTCAAAAGAGTCGACGACCTGTCCCAGGACTTGCGCAAAAAAAGCCTCGGCACCAGCACCGAGCAAAAACCCGATGACGGCCACGAAAAAGAGAAGCCACTGTCCCTTTAGATAGCGCAGCAGTCGGCGATAAAGAGCCCAGTCGCCCGTGCTCGGCGACCCCGACACACTCGTCTCCGACTTCACCCGGAGCGACCCGTCTGTATGTACTGCTCAACCAAATCCGAGATCCCCAAAATCGCGACCGTTTTACGGCCGCTCATTACGCCCGGAATCATCCAGCAACTCACGACATGAGATCGTTCCCTTTTCAAATCGTTCTATTTCGCCCCTTTCGATAGGAGCTTTTCATAGCAAAAATTCGTTGCCTGTACGTAACCTGCCAAAGAGCCACAATCAAAACGCTTGCCTTTAAATCGGTAAGCAAGCACTCCGCCCTGTTTCGCTTGTTCGACAAGTGCGTCAGTGATCTGGATCTCGCCTCTCTTATCTGGAGGGGTCTGCCGCAATATTTCAAATATATCCGGCGTAAGGATGTATCGGCCAATGATCGCTAAATTGGAAGGTGCCGTCCCTGGCTCAGGTTTTTCAATCATGTTCGATACACGGTACAAATCTTTTGACACTTCATCCCCGGCGATCACCCCATATTGATGAGTACTCTCAGCGGGTACTTCTTCAATAGCGACAACGCTAGTCCGGTGCTGAGAGAAAATCTCGAGCATTTGAGCCAGTACTCCACTTCCCTCACCGAAACAAAGGTCATCGGCCAACACAACAGCGAAAGGCTCGTCTCCCATAATCGAACGACCGCAAAGAATTGCGTGTCCCAATCCCTGCATTTGTACCTGACGAGTGTACGAAAAAGTACATGCATTGATCAGATCACGGATGCCTAATAGGGCTCTTTCTTTTTCGGTCCCCTTCACTTGATCTTCTAATTCATAACTAACGTCAAAGTGATCCTCGATGGCTCGCTTGCCTCGACCGGTCACAAATCCAATGTCACGTAGACCCGCCGCTGAAGCTTCCTCAACTCCGTACTGAACAAGCGGTTTATCAAGTATCGGTAACATTTCTTTTGGCATCGCTTTGGTGGCCGGCAAAAACCGAGTGCCGTATCCGGCCACTGGAAACAGACACTTATTTAACATGCAGTAACCTCGTGCATCCGCCATTCACCGCGCGAAGTTGTTCGGGCGTCATCATTCGCATCAGGATTATATAGCTAGGACAAGAAACCTCGCGTACCCCTATTACATGCATCGGGAGCGACTGTACAGGCCGGTCCATACCAATATCTCTTTGTAACGATGCCTCTTAGTAACGTTCTCTCAACAAAATCGACACAACCAAATCAATATCGTCGATGCCGAACATGACTTTGATGTTCCTTGTCGACTCGCGCATGCACCAACCCGCGAGTAACAAACGACTATTTGAAATCCCGGCAGGCATAATGCGAGTCTGATGCCATACCCATTCGTCACACGTTATTTGCCGACCCGAGAATCCATGCGCGAGCACAGATTATTTCGGGTTTGGGGTCATCGTTTACTCGAACCCGAGCTTTGGCACTTACACCGTCGGTCCGTCGGTGGCGCCTTTTTTATCGGCCTCTTTTGCGCATTTTTACCGATCCCTACACAAATGCTCGCGGCCGCATCGATGGCGCTGATCGGCCGATGCAACATCGCGCTTTCGGTCGCCGTCACATGGGTTACCAACCCGTTAACCATGGGTCCTATGTTTTTCTTCGCCTATAAGCTGGGTGCCTGGTTACTGGATACTCAAGTGACCATCACGACGGTCGAGCTGTCTTGGGCGTGGCTTTCCAACCAAATCGGCCAGATCTGGTGGCCGTTGCTTGTCGGTTGTTTGATCTGCGGTTGGGTGTCGGGATTATCGGGTATGTTGGTTTCCCGAATACTCTGGAGACTGCACGTCGTTCGACGCTGGAAACAGCGCCTAGCAAGGCGCCAAAGCAAGATCGCCTTTTAATACTTCTAGCGCGAATGCAACTCTTGTGCCGGATTCGCTCTGGCCGCTGATAGAGTAGGACGAACTATCGCAGCCGTACACAAAGCCAATGAAAGTAGCGCGATAGCAACAACGTCTTTGCCTGTTGTTTCGGACGGAACGAACGAAAAATATGTCCCCTCGATCATGTTCGAGCCCGTTGCCGATTCGAGCACTTTCACGACGGCATCGGCATGTGTCGCAATCGTTACGCCAAGAATGAGTCCAAGTGCGATTCCAACCAACGAAATGACCAGCCCCTGAACCAAAAATACCGAGACAATTACTGCCCGGCGGGCTCCCATGGTACTCAGGATAGCTATATCTGCTCGCTTATCGTTCACCAACAAAGCCTGCCCAGACACCATATTAAACGCGGCTAGTCCGACGACTAATGCCAATAACGCAAACATGATCCCTTTCTCGATCTCGATCGCACGGAACAATTCACCGAACTGTTCGGCCCAAGTATGTATGGGAGCGTCAACGGGTGAAGACCAGGAACTTATCGAGAGAGGGTCGGTTAACGTCACCCGCCAACCCAAAATCCCGGCATCGGTAATTCCCAATTCTTCGATTCGGGCAATATCAATAATTGCCAACTGGTAGTCGGGATCCGCCCCGACCGCGAACGTTGCAACGAGCTGATACCGTTGTGCTATGGGAACGATCCCCGATCC
>CAJWCW010000094.1 GCA_913030615.1 uncultured Gammaproteobacteria bacterium
AGGTGCATAGTAGTAAGGGCACTTACGTCAGAACCATTGCGGACGATCTTGGGGAGCAGTTGGGGTGCGGAGCCCACGTTGTGGAATTACGCCGCTTAATGGCGGGGCCTTTCACAGAATCAGATTTGGTGACGTTTGATGAAATAGAAGCCGCTCGGGCCGAGGGTGGACTGGATGGGTTGCTCGCCCCGATTTCGAGCGCGGTAAGCCAATGGCCAACGGTTCGGTTGAATACGACCTCAGCCTATTACCTGCGACAAGGTCAACCCGTAGTAGTACCGCACGCGCCTAGCGAAGGGTGGGTTCAGTTACGAGAATCGTGTTTGAACGATGAATGGTTCTTAGGGATGGGTGAAATTATGGAGGACGGACGCGTCGCCCCGCGCCGCCTGATTTTGGGAGAACGGAAACTGTAAATATGCGCGGTTCCGTCTTCCTTGTCGTTGTGAAGCATATTGGAGAAATATGATGGCTCTTAGTGCCGAGGAAAAGATTGAAATCGTGAAGGAGTATCGGTTGAGCGATAGCGATACTGGATCGCCAGAAGTCCAGGTTGCTTTACTGTCACAAAATATAAATTCCTTACAGGAACATTTCCGTGATCACGCGAAAGACCACCATTCCCGTCGTGGATTAATTCGGATGGTCAGTCAAAGAAGGAAGCTTCTAGACTATCTCAGGGGGAAGGACCAGGAACGTTATTCGACGCTGATTCAGCGTTTAGGGCTCAGACGATAGCCCGCTAAAGGAGAAGCAATTGAACAAGATGATAAAAGAGTTTGAGTACGGTGGGCATAAGGTCTCATTAGAGGCAGGTAGTGTTGCAAAACAGGCGACCGGCGCCGTCGTTGCGAGAATGGGGGATACTGTAGTTCTCTGTACGGTCGTTGCGATGCCTAACGCAAATCCGGGACAGGATTTTTTCCCCCTGACAGTAAACTATCAAGAACGCACGTACGCTGCGGGTAAGATTCCTGGAAGTTTTTTTCGTCGAGAAGGACGCCCTAGCGAAAAGGAAACCCTGACTTGTAGGCTTATAGATCGACCTATACGTCCGCTGTTTCCAAAAGGGTTCATGAACGAAGTACAAGTCATACCTACCGTCATGTCGGTCGATAAGGATATGGACCCTGACATTATCTCGATGATCGGGACCTCCGCGGCACTTGCAATTTCCGGTGTACCTTTTGCGGGCCCGATTGGCGCAGCGCGGGTCGGATTTGAGCAGGGTCAATACGTGCTCAATCCTGGATATGAGGCGTTAGAGAAGTCCAGCCTCAATATGGTTGTCGCGGGAACAGAATCGGCAGTGCTGATGGTTGAGTCGGAGGCTGATGAACTCTCGGAGGATCAAATGCTTGGGGCGGTGCTTTTTGGGCATCAAGAAATGCAAGTTGCAATCAAAGCTATAAGTGAATTGGCGGCAGAGGTCGGCAACGAGGCATGGGAATTTGTCCCACCCGCAGAAAATGACGATTTGGTGGAAAGTGTTCGAGAGACTCTCGGTGACGGGCTAGGAGAAGCCTACCGAGTCACAGACAAAAAGGCTCGATCACAACAAGTTCACGAACTTCGCGATCAAGCCATCGCCAAACTCGAAGGAGAAAGTGATCCTAATGATGTGGCGAATGCATTCGGCACGCTTGAAAAGAAAATTGTTCGTGAGCGGGTTTTGAACGGTGAACCTCGCATAGATGGTCGGGACCTCAAAACGGTACGACCGATCAGCCTTGAGGTTGGAACGCTTCCAAAAACACATGGGTCGGCATTGTTTCAGCGTGGTGAGACGCAGGCCATTGTTGTGACGACCCTAGGGCCTCTTCGCGATGCAGCGTTGATAGATGCTCTACAAGGGAACTTTAAGGATCACTTTATGCTGCATTACAACTTTCCGCCTTATTGTGTTGGGGAAGCCGGATTTATGGGAGGACCAAAGAGGCGCGAAATTGGTCACGGGCGGCTAGCGCGCAGAGCCGTAGCGGCTGTTTTGCCCAAGCACGATGACTTCCCGTACACGCTTCGAGTCGTCTCGGAGATTACGGAGAGCAATGGCTCGAGTTCTATGGCTAGTGTTTGTGGAACGTCTTTGGCGTTGATGGATGCGGGTGTACCTATTTCCAAAGCGGTTGCGGGTGTGGCGATGGGTCTCGTTAAAGAAGGAAATCGTTACGCAGTCCTCACCGATATTTTGGGCGATGAAGATCATTTGGGGGACATGGATTTCAAAGTTGCAGGGACCATGCAGGGCGTTACCGCTCTTCAGATGGACATAAAGATCCAGGGTGTAACAGAGAACATCATGGAAGATGCACTCGACCAGGCCCACGATGCCAGAATTCATATTTTGGGTGAAATGAACAAAGTTATTTCGGAACCCAGAGCAGAGGTATCCGAAAATGCTCCATCGATGGTTGTCTTGAAAGTACATCCCGACAAAATTCGTGATGTGATCGGTAAAGGCGGCGCCACGATTCGTAGTATCACTGAAGAGACGGGTGCGGACATCGATATCGAGGATGATGGTAGCGTACGGATATACGCAGACAGCGCTGATTCGAAGAACGCGGCAGTGTCGATGATTGAGGAAATTACCGCGGAAGCCGAAATCGGGAAAATTTACAACGGTCGAGTTGAGCGAATCGTGGATTTTGGTGCGTTCATTAACATTCTTCCCGGGAAAGACGGCTTGTTACATATTTCTCAGATTGCCGAAGAGAGAGTCGAAAAAGTTTCGGACTACCTAGAAGAAGGCCAGAATGTTGACGTGGTGGTTCTAGATGTTGATCAGCGAGGCCGGATCAAGTTGTCTATGCGCGACGTATCGAATGTCGCGTAGTTTGATTTTCTTGGTCTAAGTTCCTGGGCGGTTACGCAATAAATCTTCGACGACGGCGGGTTCCGCTAATGTCGATGTGTCGCCCAAATCGTCGACTTCGTTTGCGGCAATCTTACGTAATATTCGACGCATGATTTTACCCGAGCGCGTTTTTGGGAGCCCCGGCGCCCACTGGATGATGTCTGGCTTGGCAATCGGTCCAATTTCGGTTCGTACCAGTCCTAGTAAATCGTTGAGCAAATCGGTTGATGGTTGAATGCCCGTCATCAAAGTTACGTAAGCATAAATGCCTTCGCCTTTAATTTCGTGAGGGAAACCAACGACTGCTGCTTCAGCAACGGCTTCGTGTAGGACTAGCGCACTTTCGACTTCGGCTGTACCCATACGATGCCCAGACACATTCATTACGTCATCGACACGGCCTGTGATCCAGTAATATCCATCTTGATCTCGGCGGGCACCGTCGCCGGTGAAATAGAAACCTTCGTAGGTGGAGTAGTACGTATCGATGACCCGCTGATGGTCCCCGTACACGGTTCGTATCTGGCCGGGCCAAGTTGTCTTTATGACAAGGTTTCCGGACGCCTCTTCGTCTTCAATTAACGCACCCGACTCGTCCATCAAAGCCGGCACGATACCGAAGAAAGGCAATGTCGCAGATCCCGGTTTGAGTGCTGTAGCTCCTGGAAGAGGTGTGATCATGACTCCTCCGGTCTCGGTCTGCCACCAGGTATCGACAATAGGACAGCGTCTTTCACCTACTATTTCGTGGTACCACTCCCACGCTTCTGGATTAATCGGCTCACCCACGGTACCCAAGATTCGCAAGGACTTCCTCGATGTTGATGAGACGAATTCGTTTCCCTGCCCCATGATTTGTCGAATAGCAGTCGGAGCTGTATAAAAAATATTAACCGCATGCTTGTCGACTACCTGCCAAAAGCGGG
The DNA here is from genome assembly GCA_913030615.1 of uncultured Gammaproteobacteria bacterium. Lineage (GTDB taxonomy): Bacteria > Pseudomonadota > Gammaproteobacteria > Pseudomonadales > Azotimanducaceae > UBA11889. Next base: position 3,784 of record CAJWCW010000094.1, read on the forward strand.
AAGCGTCTGGGTAAGTAGGAATCCCCTCGAACATTAGGGTCGTTGCACCGTTAGCTAAGGGTCCATAGACGATGTATGAGTGCCCGGTAATCCAGCCGACGTCCGCGGTACACCAAAATGTATCGCCGTCGTGGTAATCGAACACGTATTTATGGGTCATGGCAGCGTGTAGAAGGTATCCAGCGCTTGAATGCTGGACGCCCTTAGGCTTACCCGTACTGCCAGAGGTGTACAGGATGAATAGGGGATCATCCGCTTGCATGACTGCAGGGGTTGACGATCTTTCCTGATGATTTACCAGCTCGTGGTACCAGACATCGCGTTCGGGTTGCCACGATACTTTTGCGCCGGTGTTGAGTACGGTTAAAACGGTATGGACCGCGGGGCATTCCATTAGCGCGACTTCGGCGTTCTCTTTGAGGGGCACGGTACGACCGCCGCGTACACCCTCGTCAGCGGTTATTAGTACGCGACAGTCCGAATCAAGTATTCGATCCTTGAGCGCTTGCGGTGAAAACCCCCCGAACACCACGCTGTGGATGGCACCTAACCGAGCGCACGCTAACATCGCGTACGCCGCTTCGAGAACCATGGGCATGTATATACAAACGCGATCGCCCTTGATGACGCCCCTTTCCGTTAGGGCGTTCGCAAGCTGACAGACTTCGTCGTGAAGTTCCTGAAATGAGACTCGTTTTTCGACCGAGGGGTCGTCGCCTTCCCAAATCAAAGCCGTCTGATTCGCGCGTTCGGGCAAATGGCGATCGACACAGTTGACACATACATTTAGTGTTGCCCCGCGGAACCATGAGACGTGTCCTGTTTCGAAATTTGCCGAGGACACTTCATCCCACGGGCTGTACCAGGAAAGAAATGTAGTCGCTTGTGCACTCCAAAACGCATCAGGATCGTCAACGGATTCGGCGTACATTTTTTGATAGAGCTCGCCATTGATGTGAGCATCGTTAGCGATTACCTCTGGAACAGGGTATAGCGTAGACATGTCAGTTGTTCCCGTCGTCGAATGGGTTATTGGTTCGTTCTTGAATTGTACGTATGAGACCGTTCGTCGACCGGTCAGTGCTTTCCGAACTCGGAGAGCCGAGGTCACGGTAAATCTCGCTTGCAAGCCGCTTACCCAATTCAACTCCCCATTGGTCATAAGAATTGATCCGCCAAATCATCCCGAGACAGGCGACTTTGTGTTCGTAAAGGGCGATCAAACTACCCAACGCTTCCGAATTGAGTTTGTCGATAAGAATGGTTGTTGTCGCGCGATCACCGGTAACTATTTCATGAACATCGATCGAGTTGCTTGCTTGATTTGAGTTCCCGTAGAGCATGACTTGAGACTGACTTAAACAGTTTGCAAGCAACCAGCGATGGTGTTCGGTACGGTCATGCTCAGGATCGATAGTCGTGACAAAATCAGCGCTGAAAGCTCGGGTACCCTGATGCAATAACTGATGAAAAGCATGCTGGCCGTTGGTTCCTTCCCCGCCCCAAACGACTGGCGATGTATCGATATTACAAATCGAACCATCTGTGTGGACTCTCTTTCCGTTGCTTTCCATTTCTAGTTGCTGGACGAATTCGATAAAAGTTTTTAGGCGCGAGTCATAGCTCAAAACCGAATGTGTTTGCGCGCCGAGAAAATTGCTATTCCAGATTGCGAGAAGCGCGAGAATTACGGGTGCATTCGTAGCGATTGGTGCGTCACGGAAATGCTGGTCCATGGCGGTTGCGCCCGATAATAATTTGCGGAATTCGGAACTGCCGATTGCGATTGCTATTGTTATACCGACTGATGACCATAACGAGAAGCGACCGCCTACCCAGTCCCATAGAGTGAATTGGTTTTCGGTTGCAATGCCAAACTTCGTCATCTCGTGCGCATTATTGCTAACGCCCAAGAAGTGCAAGGTGGCGGCGGCATTGTCGCAAGTACGTTCGAGGAACCAACTCCGCGCGGCTTTAGCGTTGAACCGCGTTTCGAGAGTAGTAAAAGTCTTGGAGACGATGATAAATAGAGTTGTCTCCGGGTCTAATCCCCTTAGAGCCCGGTTTGTTGCCGAGCCATCGACATTGGCGAGAAACCTAATGTCTATTCCTGAACGGTTGAGAGCTCGGCAGACAAGCTCGCAGCCAAGATGAGAGCCTCCGACACCAATATGAACTATGTGGGTTATGCGTCGGCCAGTAAATCCGGTTTTTTCGCCACTACGTACCGCATCCGCGTAAAGGAGCATTCGACTTCGTTCGAGCTCGATATCGTGGTTTACCGAGATAAGTTGTTCGTCGTTGGGCGTTCGTAGCGCCGTATGTAATGCAGGCCGGTTTTCTGTGGCGTTGACTATTTCACCCGTCATTTGCGCGGATACAAGATCTGGAATTCGACATTCCTCTGCCAGGGTCGTAAGACCCTCGAATATCGGTCTGTCAATCCGCTGTTTGGAGAAATCGATCAGCAGTGAGCCGACTCGGATACTGTATTTCTCGAATCTGTCGGACTCACCGACCCGGACCCGGTTATGGGTCTGAATGGCAATTTCAGCAAGCTGAGTTAGTTGTTTCCAAGCCGCGGTTCGTTCAGGCCGGCGTGCGCTTTGATCGGTCATTGGAAAGATCCTAAATCAACGTTGGATGAGGATTGAAATACTGACGAACGCCGTTCATTTGAATGACTTGCTCCAATAAGGCATCAAAGTGGCTGTCGTTGTGACTAAAGTCAGCTTCTCCGGCATTAACTATTAGCAGTGGCGCTTGGTCGTAGAAGTGGAAGAAATCGGTGTACGCATCGGAAAGAGTGTTGAGATAGTCCCCGTCGATATATTGTTCAGACGAGATACCACGCTCGCGAATTCGGTCAAGCAATACGGATATGGGCGCCTGAAGGTAGATGACGAGGTCCGGTGTTGGAGGATCTAGCATCAGGTTTTTATAGATTTGTTCGTAAAGCGCTAGTTCGTTTTGGTCTAAAGTGAGTTCGGCAAAGAGTCGATCTTTTTCGATTAGAAAGTCGGAAATAACGGTTGGTCCGACTAAGTCTGGGCCGGCCAGTTTAGTAACTTGATCTGCTCGATGCAGAAGGAAAAATAGTTGCGTGGGCAGTGCATGTCTTCGGCCCTCGCGATAGAAACGATCCAGAAAAGGATTATCCGACGCAGGTTCAAGAAGCAATGGATATTTGAAGGTCTCGGCGAGCCGCGTGGCGAGGGTTGTCTTTCCAGCACCGATGGGTCCTTCGACAGCAACGTATCGGGGTAGATCGTTGTCATTGAGAGGCAATCGGGTTGCCATAGATGAACTCAAAGAGATGACCTGACTATCATGAGGTAGGGATTCAGGCTCTTCAAGGTGATGTTATGTCTGGGCGTGCGGGGCTAGGCATTTTCTCGTTTTGGTCGCCGACGCCGCTTCTTTTTTTGGGGTGGTAACGCGCTAATTTGCTCTTGTTGTTCGGTAGGGTTCAAAGTTTGTATTGCAGTCCACCATTGGACTAACCCTGGTTCGACCTCGGCGTTTTTGGCACGCAACAACAGGAAGTCGTATGCGGCACGAAAGCGGCGATGTTCAAGCAATGGAAGTATAGAACGTGGGTTTCTTCTTTCCAGACGAGATTGCAGGTGCCAAACATCACGCATGAAAAACGCGTGGCGCTTCGGGATAGCGATTGTGTGTTGTTGTTCTCGGATTACGGTTCGCGCAGCGTCGAACTGATTTTCTTGGGGGGTTCCGATAGTCGCGCGGGAGTTGTACTGCGATTGGTAGGGATTCCATAAAAGTGCGGCAAGTATAAAGCCGGGTGTGACGGGTTTTTCTTGGGCGATACGTTGATCAGTACTGTGCAGCGCTGCGGTCACTAAATCGGTTGAATCGGAGGCAAGAGGGAACAGAATTCCGAGAAGATTGAATTTCAGCAAGAGCTCAAACGCCCGCTTCGCTTTTCCAGACATGAATAGTTTGTTGAGTTCGTCAAACAGACGTGCGGAAGGAACTACGTTAAGCATCTCTCCCGCTGGAGCGATGGCCGTCGCGGTACTCTTTTCGAGGGTGAAATCTAGTTTTGCAGATAATCGAATCGCTCGTAGGATGCGTACCGGATCTTCTTGATAGCGGACTTTTGGATTGCCTATTAGGCGCAGTGTTCGCGAACCCAGATCCTGCATGCCTTTGACGAAATCAAGAACGGTGTTATTCGCAGGGTCGTAGTAGAGCGCGTTTACCGTGAAGTCGCGCCGAAACGCGTCTTCGTCAATGTTCCCGTAAACATTGTCCCGAACAATTACTCCATCACGGGCTTCATGTTCGATGTAATTCGATGTGTCGTTAGGACCGATCTGCTTACGAAATGTGGAGACCTCGATGATCTCGCGACCCACGCGTACGTGTACGATCCTAAAGCGGCGACCGATGAGCCGAGCTCGTGGAAAGACTTTTTTGACCTCTTCGGGGGTCGCGCTGGTAGCGACGTCAAAGTCTTTCGGAATCCGACTCAGTAGTAGATCCCGAACGCATCCGCCGACAAGGTAAGTTTCGTAGTTGGCTTTTTGAAGTGATTCAACTACGCGGATGGCACTCCGGGAAATACGATCTACCGGGATTTTGTGTGAAGCGATACGGCGGGGCAAAGGGCCAGTTCGATTCCGTCAGGGGGAAGAGGCGATCTTAGCCGTACGCGATCCAAAAAGGAAAGTCTGTTGGCACCGCCTTTCGGGTTTTCGAAGGGCGTTATGTTGAACGATTGGGATGGAACCGAAGGAACTAGCGCGAGTGATGCAATCGTGTTGATCACGGCGATTCTTGTATAGCGCTAAGCGCATACGAATTGAGGTGATTTTTAGACGCTGACGAAATTTACTATCGAGGGTGTTTTAGGGACCATCGAACGTTCCCAATTTGCGCAGGCCATCTTCAGCAATTCAGCAACTGATTTTTCGATTGGCACAGGTTGGCCCAATAGCTGCAAAGCAGTCTGAAGGTTCTGAGTAGGAAAACTATCGTCGATCGCGGTCGCTTTGGAATGTTTAGACAACTTTACGCCGCTTGCATGTGTGAAAACCGGAACGTGAGCGTATTTGGGAAGGGGGAGGTCGAGCATACCCCTCAAGTAAAGTTGTCTGGCGGTGTTGTCCATTAAATCGGCACCTCTGACGACGTGGGATACTTCTTGTTCAGCGTCGTCGATAACGACGGCAATTTGATAGGAAGGAATGCCGTCACGACGAGATACGACGAAGTCGCCAACCGTACGCGTTAAATTCTCAGTGTAGATTCCTTGGACCAAGTCATTAAATCGATAGGGTTGATCGGGCACGCGGATGCGGAGAGCGGAGTTATCATGGTTTGGTCTATTCGAATCTCGGCATGTCCCCGGATATGTTGTTTGCCCAGCGAGCACCTTGCGCGAGCAATCGCATGCGAAAAGAAGACCTTGTTTCTCGAGATTCTCAAGAGCTGCTTGATAAAGGTCTCGATGAGTACTTTGTCGAACGATCGGGCCGTCCCACTCTAGGCCGTGTGTCTCAAGGCTGGTGAGAATTTGTTTTTCCGCCCCGACAACGACGCGGGGTGAATCGAGGTCATCGACTCGAATGCGCCAAGCGCCGTCGTGGGAGCGCGCGTCGAGGTAACTAGCGACAGCCGTGACAAGTGAGCCAAAATGTAGCGGACCAGAAGGTGTTGGCGCGAACCGACCGACGTACCTCTTGTTAGGCACAGTTACCCGTGCAATTGCCGCTCGCGCAGTTCGTCTCGGGATTTGCAGTCAATGCATTGGTTGGCGGTCGGGCGGGCTTCCAAACGTCTCAATCCCACTTCCACGCCGCACGTATCGCAATATCCGTAATCTTCAATTTCGATACGCTCGAGGGTTTGGTCGATTTTCTTGATTAGTTTTCTTTCTCGATCCCGTGTTTTTAATTCGATGCTAAATTCTTCTTCTTGCGCCGCTCTATCCGTGGGATCGGGAAAGTTGGTGGCTTCGTCCTGCATATGAATCATGGTTCGGCCCACCTCACCCATTAGATCTTCTCGCCACTGCATAAGTATCTGGTGGAAGTGTTTTAATTGAATGTCCGACATGTACGGTTCATTTTTCCCCGG
>CAJWCW010000095.1 GCA_913030615.1 uncultured Gammaproteobacteria bacterium
GGGCGACGAAACGAGAGCCGATCACGCTCAGCGAATATCACGATTCTCCGTGGGTAGTGGAGCCGTTTCACGTTCTCGACTGTTGTCTTGTATCGAACGGTGCCATCTGCGTGATTGTCACGTCAGCTGAGCAGGCGAGGGATGGGCAGCAGCCACCGGTATACATCCGCGGTTTTGCCCAAGGCCATCGGCACGACACCGGCCAGACCGTACCGGATTCAGCTATTCGTGGTCCGGGCTCACGAAGTGCGTCTCGAGCGCTCGCTATGGCGGACGCTAGTCTGGATGAGGTTACGCAGTGTCAACTCTACGATTGCTATACCTATACGGTTCTTGTGACGCTCGAGGACTACGGCTTTTGCGAGAAGGGCGAGGGCGGTGCGTTTGTAGAGGACGGCCGTCTGGGGCCGGGCGGCGTACTGCCCACAAACACAGGTGGCGGTGAGTTATCGAGTTACTACATGTGGGGCATGACACCCATTTCGGAGGCGGTTATTCAAGGCCGTGGTCAGGCGGGTGAACGGCAGTCGTCCAACGAGCTCATTATCTGTTCTGGTAATGGAGGCATGTTGAACTACCACTCGACCGTGGTGCTGTCCCCGGAGACCGCATCGTGAGCCAATCCGAAGATGAATCCTGGTTACCTAAACCCAGTTCTCGTACCGCACCATTTTTTGAGGCTGCTTCCGAAGGGAAACTGCGCCTTCAGTGCTGCGACGATTGTGGGACTTGGACGTTTCCTTATCGCGAACGTTGCCAACACTGTGGGTCGCGGTCGATCATTTGGCGCGATGCGTCGGGTCGCGGCACCTTATACAGCCACGGCCTGTTACAACGGGCGTACCATCCTCGGCACGAAGATCGATTGCCGATTGTTTTAGCCCAGGTCGACGTAACAGAAGGGGTGCGCCTTTCAACCAATTTGGTGGACGTGGCGCCGGGTGCAGTCAAGGTCGGGATGGAGGTCGAAGTGGCGTTCGAGAGGTTACCTGACGGAGGCATCATCCCTGTGTTTAGACCGGTAACCGATTAACGCGTTAACCAACGCGAGCTGTGACACCACCGTCGACGGCAAGTGCGACACCGGTAATGTAACTGGCCTCGTCAGAAGCGAGAAAGACGGCTGCACTAGCGACGTCCCACGCGGTCCCCATTTTTCCAAGCAATGGAACAGATCGATTGCGCTCTTCGCGAATGACGTCCCGATCGACACTTCGTTCTCGCGCGCGGCGCTCGATGGCCATGGGCGTATCCATGAGACCTGGCATGATAGCGTTGACCCGAATTCCGTAAGGTCCGTTGTTAATCGCCATTGATTGAACTAGTGCGTTCATGCCGGCTTTCGACGTTTTGTAGGTCATGTTACTACCGGACGTGAGCGCGGCCGCGGATGATATACATAAGACGACACCACTCTTCTGCGGTCGCATGACCGACAACGCATGTTTGCTACACAGGTAGAACCCCCGCAGATTCATCGACATGATTTCGTCCCACTGCTCGACGTCGAGTGTGGCAACTTCCGAGTCCCCCTCGCTGCGGCCGACGTTGTAATGGAGGACGTCGAGATGGCCGTGCTGGTCCACTGTCGCAGCGACGATGCCGGCGCAGTCGGATTCAAGATTGACATCGGCGTGCACGACCATGGCGTCAAATCCGTCGGCCTTCAGCATGGCGCGTGTTTCCTCGGCTGAGTCAACGTTGCGATCTGCCAGAATGAGACGGGCGCCTTCTCGCGCAAAACGAATCGCGGCGGCACGACCGTTGCCTATAGTCTCGCCGGGTGTTTGCCCAGCCCCTACGATGGCGACAACTTTTTCGTTCAAGCGCATAACGAACTTGTATCATTGTCGGCACATGATTTGAAATAACAGTCGCTAACGCGGTGAGAGTGAAGGAGGTTGTATGAGCGATTTTGAAGGCAAAGTAGCCATTGTCACAGGAGCAGGTGGTGGTCTCGGACGCTGCCACGCATTGGCGTTTGCCGAACGCGGAGCGAAAGTTGTCGTTAACGACCTTGGTGGTGGCGTGCACGGTGATGGTGCGAGCGATATGGCCGACGTCGTCGTCGAAGAAATCACCGCTGCGGGAGGTGTCGCCATAGCCAACAAGGCATCGGTATCAGATCGTGACGGTGCGAAAAGCATCGTTGATGACGCGGTAGCAGCCTTCGGTAGCGTGGATATTGTTGTCAACAACGCGGGGATCTTGCGCGACAAGTCATTCAAAAACATGACACTTGATGAGTTTGATTTGGTCATAGATGTACATTTGCGCGGCTCGGCGTACGTGACCAAAGCGGCTTGGCCGATCATGTACGAAAAGAATTGGGGCAGAGTGGTTTTTACGAGTTCAACGTCGGGTATTTTTGGGAATTTCGGTCAAGCCAACTACGGCGCCGCTAAGATGGCGATGCTGGGCTTGATGAACGTTCTAGCGATTGAAGGAGCGTCTCACAATATTCGGGTAAATTGTTTGGCGCCGGGAGCCGCAACGCGGATGACGGCGAGTGTTCCGGGATCGCGATTCGATGCAGACGGACCTCCACCGGCTGAAATGGATCCGGCGTTGGTTACACCCGCCGTCCTATTCATGTGCAGTGAGGACGCACCTTCAGCGAATACGATTCACGCGTCGGGCGGTCGGTATTCCCGGTCTCAGACGTATACAAACCAAGGAATCTCGCTTGGGACGGATGCGACCTTTGATGATCTGATGGAGCAAACCGAGACGGTAAGGGATATGTCGGTGGCTTCGCCCTTCGATCCCCTGAATCGCGGTCGTCGATAGTTGATTCAATCCGCATAAGGCTTGATCCGATCGACTATGGTGCCGCCGCGCGCTGACTAGGGACGGTAGCTGCTTCCAGAAACTGGGCCCAGCTGACTTGCGATAACGCGTTGAGCGTCCGCGAGAAAGTCTATAAGCAGGGGGCGGGTGTCCCTAGGGTCAATGATGTCCTCAACGCCGAAAGCGTGGGCGTTTCTGAACGGCGACGATATCGATTGCAGTCGCGCTTCGATTTCCTCGCGTTTTGCATCGGGATCGTCCGCGTTTTCGATCTCTCGTTTGTAGGCGATGGCCGTACCGCCTTCGATGTGCATTGAGCCTCCGTGCGTCGATGGCCACGCGTACCGCCTGTACAGTCCCGTGCCGCCGCGCTGGTGCAAACCTCCTGCGACGCCGTAGAGTTGTCTCATAATGAAACAAATATAGGGTGTTTGTGTTCTGGCAAGCGTCGTGACGACACGGGCGCCGGCGCGAACGATACCCATTTTTTCTTGGGCAGGTCCGACCGAAAATCCTGGTTCATCCGCGAAGTAAACGAGCGGCAAATGAAATGTCTCACAAAGTTCGAGAATACGAAGGGTCTTTTCACCCGCAGCGATGTCCATCGAACCACCGTTGAATTTTGGATGGTTGGCCATAACGCCACACGCGATACCGTTGACGCGAGCCAGTCCGGTTACACGCGCACGACCGTAGAAAGGCGCTATTTCAAAAAAGCTTTCGGTGTCGACCACGGCATGGATCACGTCGCGAGGTTCGTAGATTTTACGTCGGTCTTTTGGGACCACCGACAGGAGCGATTCTTCGCGCCGATCGGCATCATCCTTGGGAGCGATAACGGGTGGGATTTCCCACACGCTTGTTGGTAGGTAAGAGAGAAACCGACGGATTTGCGAAACGGCGTCTGCCTCGCTCTCGGCTAGATTCATGATGACGCCGTTTTTCAGTTGTGTCCGTTCGTCGCCGAGTTCTTCTTTGGAGATGGTTTGGCCGGTCGCTTGTTCGACGACTTTTGGACCCGCGACAAATACTTGACTGGTCCCTTTGACCATGACGTTGAAATGACAAAGGCAAGCTTGGACGGCTGGGAGGCCTGCGACGGATCCGAGTACGGCCGAAACCACCGGTACGTGTTGCAGCAACTCGGCGGAAATGTTGGTGCCTGAGTTTCCGGGAAGATAAGTTCGTCCGATTTTTTCAAACGTTTTGACACTGCCGCCGGTCGCGTCGAGTAGTCGGACGTACGGGACCCGAGTATCGAGCGCGTATTGTTCCGCGTGCTGGCTTTTATTCCCGATAGCGGCATCCGACGCTCCACCCCGAATGGTGAAGTCGCCCCCGGAAAAAGCGATCTTTCGACCATCGATCAGGCACGTGCCGATGATCGTATTGGAAGGCTTCAAACCGGTGACCTGTTGGCCATCCCACGTCGCTGTGCCGGCAATCGCGCCGATTTCCTGAAAAGTACCAGGGTCCTCGAGTAGCGCGATTCGTTCTCGCACAGTCAGTTTGCCGCGGCCATGGTGAAATGCGACGCTGTCTTGACCGCCCATTTGTCCCGCCATTTCGACCTGACGGTTTAATTCATCGACGTCGTCTTTCCAGCTCATCGTGGTTCGTTCGACTGGCTCGCGCGGAGAAGCAAGCGAGCTTATCATGCGGTGCATGAACCCGCTGATCTCGGCTAACCGGCTCATCGTCTACCTCGATTTCAAGAGCCCGTACGCATATCTGGCCAAAGATCCGACGGCTCAATTGGAGCGTGACTATCAGATCAAAATCGATTGGCGTCCTTTAACGCTCGACATTCCAAGTTTCTTGGGTTCCGCGCGAACGGATGACAAGGGCAACGTCGTTGAGGACAACCGAACGCCGAGACAGTGGAACGGCGTTCGCTACGGTTACATGGATGCAAAGCGTTATGCCCGGCTGAAAGACATGATCCTCTACGGCCCTCAAAAGATTTGGGATTCGTCTGGCGCCTCCATTGGCATGCTGTGGGCCAAAGACCATGGAAGCGCTCAGCTCATGGCATATATGGATCGGATCTTTGAGCGATTCTGGCGGCGTGAGCTGGACATTGAAGATCCGACTGTACTTGAGACAGTGCTTGGTGAATCTGGATGCGCTGTAAGCGGTTTTCGAGAGTATTTGGCGGGCGACGGCCGCGAGCTTCACGACCAATTGCAAGACGCGTTGCATCCAGCAGGAATTTTTGGCGTGCCGACATATGTGATTGATGGTGAGCGATTCTTTGGTCGGGAACACCTGCCGATGATTCGTTGGATTTTGGGTGGGAAACATGGTTCGGCGCCCGATATCGCCTATCAGCACTTCCCCGAGATAAAACCTTGATTCGGTTGGTGATCGACTTTAAGAACGCACTGTCATGGCTTTCGCTGGGGCCTACCGTGGCTCTGGCCGAGGAGCTCGGCGTGCCCCTTGAATTGTTACCGTACCGAACGGAGGTATCGGTTCTCTCGCAGGTAGATGGCGAAGAGACTGTCAGTGAACGTCACGCCCGCGTGCGGGCAGAGTATTACGGGGCCGATCTCAAGCGTTACGCGGAGCTGCAGAATATAGAGCTCATTGCAGATAACCGTGGCGTCGACTCGACAATGTCGTTGCTAGGGCTCCTTTGGGGCAACCGGGAGGGCGTTGGTCTCCATTATGCGCAAACCGTATTTTCGCGTTTTTGGTCGGGGTTGATGGACCTTGATGATGCCCGGTCTGTTCGCGACGCGCTTGCTTCGTCAGGTACGACTGCGTTTGACCCAGGCGCGATGCGAGCAGAACTAGACTCGCTTCGTACATCGTTGGAAGCGGAAGGTGTATTTAATGCCCCCATGTACCTTGTCGAGGGTCAGACCTTTCAGGGTCGAGAGCATTTACCAATGATTCGTTGGCTACTTTCTGGCGAACAAGAACCGGTGCCGATCTAGAAAGATTTGACGCGTCCAATTAGTGTGTCATCCCAACGTCGGTCCTGAAGATAGCGGACGGATGCTTCGATCCCGGTTTTTGAACCCAACCGCACGAGCGCTTCGGTGGCAACCGCGGGGACGTAACCGTTTGGATCATCGAGGGAGGCGATCAATATCGATTCGATCGAAGCATGGTTAGCGGGTTCGTTCAGGCACGAGAGGATGGCGAGGACAGCGTTTAAGCGCACCTGATCTTGTCCGGTCCAGCCCCGAACAACTTCGGGACTTTGCCAGTTGGGATTTGTTTCTTGGAGAAGCGCGTGTATTTGCGGCAGCGCTTCGCCAACGTCACCACCGATCGCGCCGAGCGTGTCCAAAGCTTGCCGAACGACTTGTTGTTTGGGGTGTTCGAGTAATCGGATCACGTGTGGTAACGCGTTTCGTGCGACAGGCCCGATTTCTCCGAGCGCGAACAGTGCATTGATCAAGACCCATGGGTCTTCTGTACGAAGTAATGACGTCAGTGCGGGGACCGCTTCTTTCCCGACAGCGGCGAGGGAGTACGCGGCATCGTCTACCACCACCGCCCGCTCGTTCCATCGCCGAGGATAGCCTTCGATAGCATCTCGCGCTTGCTGTTTTCCGTTCTTGTCCATCGCCAAGGACCGCTCATGCAGACCTAACCCACTCAGTGATTCGATGCGGCCCGTTAGTTCTTCAATTTCGGATCTGTGAGCGAGGCTATAGATCGCGTTCAAACGCGCTATTTGATCAACACCGTTCAATGCGGCGTGGTGGTTCGCGCTTTCAGATGGTGCAGGCCGGTTCGTTTGCGCTTCCCCGCGCATCCAGTCCCAAATAAAGGACCAAGCGGGCTCCACATCGAACGTCGGAATACAAGTTGTCGGGCGCTGCCAGCGTGAGTTGCCGTGATTCCACGCGGGGGCGGTCGGGTGTTCCGTACGCGTGAACACGAACTTCACCATGTAGCGTGTTTGGTCTAGGCGGTTGACCCAACCGGCGTGAACGGTGTCGAAATGCAACAAGAAGAATGTACCCGCGGTCACGTCTTCGGGTATCACGACGCCGTGGGGTGCGACCGGATGGGCATACAGATAACTGCCGGCTTGCACTCTGGTTGGACCCATTAATTTGGGAGTGTCGTGTGGGAAATAGAATCCGATCAGATACCGTGGGACGTGATGGCGCATCCGTGAGAGTGGGCTTTGTGCATCCTGGTGCCAGCCTGATCCAGCCATCGAGCCTTTCCCGAGCGGCGGGCCGGCGTGGTCTTCTGGGTAACTGACGCTTGGATCTTCGACCGGGACGCTCGTGTGTATTGCACGATGAGGATGCACGAAATAGCCGGCTCCAAGCAGACTCACGAGGGCACCGTGAACGCGTGGGCATCGGACGACGTCCCACAATGCGGGGACCCGTGACACGATGTTGTTTCCCATGGGGAATTCTTGTTCGGTCGCGAAACGAAGTTTCTGATCGATGTCTGCATGGATCTTGGGGTCGACATCAGGCTGTAACCGCAAGAATCCGTTGACGATAAACTCCTGAACTTCTTCGTCGGTCAGTAACGTCATGGATGCGCCGCTTGCATGGTTAAGGATTGCTCGAACGTCGCGTCGAGCCCGTCGAGGATCGCGGCTTTGGTGGACGCGTATGCTTTGGTGTCAAGAAGACTGAGCGCGACCAAAAAGGGTCGAGCCGCCTCTCGTATATCGGATTCGATGTCCAAGATCGCGTGCGCGAGTCCGTACTCAAGCGCTTGATTTCCGTTCATAAGGCGGCCTAGATAAGCAATGGGCGTCACCACGGACTGATTCGTCAGACGGGGCAACTTATATGACCAACCCTCCGCTGCCCAAAGCGCACGGTCGATACGCGGATCGCCGAAGCGAATATCTTCCGTGACCAACCTGAAATCACAGGAGAGACTGTAGTCATAGCCCGATCCTAGCGCGACGCCGTGGATCAGCGCGACCGTGGGTTTGGTCAGTCGACGCAAAATCGCACAAGATTCGAGTAGGACCGCGGGGCCGGATCCCATTTCTAGGTCGACGGCGCGTTTAGCGTGAGGGTTGGGGCCCATGCGTTTCTCGGCCGTTAGATCATCGCCGGCACAAAATCCGCGGCCCTCGCCAGAAAGCGCAAGGACTCGAATGTCGGAATTGTGTTCCGCTTCGACGAAAGCCGCCATCAATCGCTCGTGTTGGGTAATGTCAATGGCATTCAATTTTTCGGGGCGATTGAGAATAAGGTGCCTAACCGGGCCGCTGTCTTCAATCCTGAGTGCTTCGCTAGAGCTCATCGACCGGTAAACTCCGGGTCGCGTTTTTCACGCCACGCGCGCATTCCTTCGGCGCGATCTTCGATGACGTGGGTCTGGCGGATACCGAGACTGTGTACCATGGCTGCGTCAAAGCCGAGGTCCAGCTGAGGTACGACCTGCATTTTATGAACTTCCCAGGCGCGCGTTGCCATGGTCGCGATTTGGTTCGCCAATGTGTTCGCATGTTCCGCAAATTCGGCATCCTCAACGACCTCATGGACAAAATGAATTCTCCGAAGTTCTGCGGCGGACAGCGTTTCTCCGAGTAACAAGATTCGCATCGCCTGCGATTGACCGATGAGTTTTGGGAGCATGTAGGTGATGCCCGTTGATGCTGTTCGACCTTGGTGAATACGCGAATCGGTTAGCGTGGTTGTCGCGCTCGCAATGCGTACATCGCAGGCGGCAGCGAGATCAATTGCGAGTCCATTTACAACGTTTTCCATGAGGGCGACGGTGGGTTTCATGAATCGACGCAACGCCCGAATCGCATCCTGCTCGACGAGCGGTCCTGCCCCGTGGTTACCTTCGGGGTGCCGGTGCCGTAAGCGATCCGGCCAGGGTCCCATATCGTTGCCGTCGTCGCCGTCGGCGCTCACGTTAACGATCAGTGCGCGAATTTCGTCGTCGGCTGTTGCCTCAAGGACGCACGCGGTAAGCGCTTCAAGCATGGCGTAATTGATCGTCGGCCGGCTGAAGTGAATCCATAACTGGGCGTCGCGTTGTTCGACATGGAGCGCGTCACTCGAGGATGTGTACATCGATTCGTCCGGACTACCGTTTAGGCCATGATACTGGCGAGCGGTAATGAAAACCCGCTTTCATCGGAATCAAATTCGTGCAGAGAAGAATTAGTCTTTCGAGTTCAATTTCGGATTCTGCAACCGATAAGCGAGCAGAACGTTGCCCGGCATTTGCCCAAACATACCGTAGCCTGACTGGACGAAAAGCATGTCATCGACAACTTGTGCGCCGGCGCTATCAATCGCGCCGCCGTGGGCCTCGACTCCGTTTACGGTGTCGAATTGTTGAACTGTGTCGTACTCCCAAAGGACAGTCCCATCTGAGAGGTCGAAGGCCATGGTGCGACCGTTGAGGGCGCTGGCCAGTGCTAGATCGGGGGTGCTGCTTGCGGCTGCAGAAAACGCGTACCGTCGAGGACACGCGGGCCATCGATTGCCGCCACTGCGACGACGTGCGCGCTGTTGTTCGCCGTTTTCCGGGGTGCAACCGCGCTCGGCTTTGTGCGACCAAATAACCTTGCCGGTGTCGAGATCGAGAACGTACACCCCGGGTGTCGGTTGGTAATCACCGCGCGCGGAACCAGGATCCGCGACGGGGACAACGACTCGGTCTTTCGAGACCGCGATGCCCCAATGGATGCCTCCCAGAGCGGAACCTTGCCCAACTTTGGTTCGCCAAATGAGCGTACCGGTTTCCGCGTCCAGGCAGTGGACGTCGCCGGACTTTTGTCCGGCCACGATGACGTCGCGGCCATTACTCAACGTGGCGATGGCGGGAGACGCGCCGAAATCGAAATCCGGGCCATTTTCTTTTGGACAACTTGGACCGCGTCGCCACCCACATGCCATATTGAATGCGTCACCGCTGGTGCCTTGATAGCTCCAGACGATTTCACCGGTATCCATGTTGATTGCAACGATTGCGTCGGAAAGTTCCGTCGCGGGTGTCGATGTGTTTTCTCCCGTACCTACATAGATGCGCCTGCGTTTCGGATCGA
>CAJWCW010000096.1 GCA_913030615.1 uncultured Gammaproteobacteria bacterium
CAAGTACTACACGCTGAAGGACTCGCCGATGAACCCGCCGAGTGTGCGCAGGCCCCGTGTACCAATCCTCGTGGGTGGCAACGGCGAGAAGCGCACACTGAAGACCTGCGCCAAATACGCGGATATCTGCAACATCGACTTCAACAACCCGGGTGGTGTAGATGTGTTCAAGCACAAGATGCAGGTGCTGAATACGCACTGCGAGGATCTGGGTCGCGACCCTGCTGAGATCAAACGCACTATGCTGATACCCATGCGAATCACTGACGACGAAGCAGTGGCGAAAGCCGAACTGGAACGTCGCCCGTGGATTCTTTGCGGCAAGCCTTCCTATATCGTCGACCTGATTGGTCAGTACTTCGATGCTGGCCTTGAAGAGATCATGTTTTCCGGTGTGCCGACGAAAAAGGAGAGCTTCGACCGGATCAACGCAGACGTGCTGTCGGCTTTTGACTAATTCGCCGTACGTAAAAGCTGGACTTAGTGAATATTCGCGAGAGGTTTTAGGGAGCGAAGCTAGAGCGAGCCTGCACGCCCCACTTCCCATCAATTAGCGAGACAATCCAAAAGGATGGATAGTGCCCTATAACCGTATCGTCGATCCGGTAGCGGGCAAACTGTACGGCAAAGTGGACTTTGTCGGTCGTGCTCTGAACCGCATGACGATAGTCCCAAAGACTGTAGTGCCAGCCTGTCGCTTCAATGAAATGATCAAAAAAATCGTCGGGGAAGGCGGTGTTTTCTTCTAGGACTCGGATCCGACCGCTAGCAATTCTCACATGCGGAAAATGAAAAGCGGCATTCATTCCTGAAATGTCTCGGAGATTCCAGGCGCTCTGATACGCCAGCAGTGGTCCCAGGGCATCCTGTTCAGCACCTGGCTTGGCGACGATATCGTCTGAATGCTCACTGGCATGGTCGTGAATAAGACTCATCGTGTTAATAGGCGTCCGGTTCATGACGAAATTGATGATGAACTTTAATTAACCCTGGCGTAAACGCAATGGCCGGGCGAGCGCGGCGATTAGTTGGTCTAAGTGCATTTCCCAACACGTGCAATTTGCCATGGGTACTAGTTCACTATAGGCGTCTAGGGATGGATGTATTACCAAGAGGGGAAGCGATGAAAATTACAAACATCAAATTGACCATGATTGGATGGGAAGTGGAACCATGGCGTACAGCCACCATGCGCTTTGGTGGGAAAACGAAGCTAGGTATAGTCGCAATAGACACTGACGAAGGAATTACAGGAAACGCCTTTCTTGGCGGGGGCGACGTATCGGCACTACAACTGATGCGCTTAAAACCTCGGCTAATCGACAAGAACCCACTCGATATCGGCGCAATATGGCATGAATTGTGGCCTTCTCACCGCGGGATACATCCGTCAGTCATAGGGGCCGTAGACGTAGCATTGTGGGATATTGCGGGGAAAACGGCGGGACTCCCTATTCATCGACTACTCGGTTCATGTCGTACGAAGGTCCCCGCCTACGCAAGCGCCGATTGGTTCCCAACCGCGCAAGAATTTGCTGACGAAGCCATCAACTTCAAGAATCAAGGATGGCCAGCTTACAAAATCCATCCGCATGCCGATCCAAAAAGCGATATCGAAATCTGTCAGGTAGTTCGAGAGGCCGTTGGCGACGAGATGGTGTTAATGCTCGATTCCATGTGGTCGTATTGCTACGAGGATGCTTTGCGTGTCGGTCGGGCGATAGAAGATCTTGATTACTTTTGGTACGAAGATCCATTGCAAGAAGAAGACATTTATAACTACGTCAAACTCAAGCAAAAGCTAGATATTCCAATGCTGAATACCGAATTTGCCCCAGGCGGTTTCTACGGGATGCAACAGTGGGTGCAGCAACAGGCAACCGATATGTTACGGGGTGACGTAGCCGTATGCGGTGGAATCACGCCGCTGTTAAAAATCGCCCATATGGCAGAGGGATTCCATATGAAGTGTGAGATACACCACGGCGGTAACTCCCTGAACAACGTCGCGAATCTACACGTCACGATGGCGATTCCCAATTGCGACTATTACGAAGTCTTTCCTTGTAGTGGAGCGAACAAGTACGCCTTGGTCAATGACATAGAAGTCGATTCGAACGGTTTCGTTCACGCGCCAGAAGGCGACGGACTGGGCGTAGAGATCGATTGGAATTTAGTCGAGGAAAAAACGATTCAGAGTTATGAATAATTTGTTGTCTGGGTTAAGAGCATCCGGCCTAGAGGGGAGATTCCCATGAGTGATCGCCTGCGCAAATAGATCGAAACCATTGCGAGAACCTATTACACATTTCTGTTTTTGCTACCACGGCTAATCGGCGTCTTTAGGAAATCGCTCTGGGAGCGTTCAATAAGGCAGTCGAGATGGCTCTAACGAGCGTGAGGCGCGGCCGCCCCGAAAACCTAAATGTTGATGTTGAATGAGCTGAATACGCTGGCAGTTCGTGGGTACAGATGTGGTAACGGATCAGAGTAATATTCAATAAAACGTTAAATAACAATGCTTTACGGTAATAAAATGGCGGAGAGGCAGGGATTCGAACCCTGGGTGCCCAAAGGACACTCCTGATTTCGAGTCAGGCCCGTTCGACCAACTCCGGCACCTCTCCTTTGAGGCATAGATTCTAACGGGGAATGCATTCGGATGGACGTCATTCGGAATCGGTAGCCTGGCCTCCCTGAACCCTCCTGTTAAAATACGTTCTCTTGGAGTTGCAGGTAGGAACGAACGTGGACGCAAACCCGACTGTATTCGAGATTGATCCGAGTACGTTTCAGACGGATGTCATTGAACGCTCCAAACAAGTACCGGTGGTTCTGCTTTTTTGGACTGACCAAGTAGCACCCGCCGTTGAGACGAAGAATGCGCTCGAAACTTTAGTCGCCCAGTACCAGGGAAAGTTCGCGCTCGGTTTATCGGACGTTGCCAAAGATCAAGCGCTTGCCCAGCAGTTGCGGGTCCAGGGTATTCCCAGCATACGGGTAGTCGCCGACGGACAAATAGTCGAACAAATGGAGGGGCCGCAAGGCGAAGCCGCCTTGCGAGCGCTGGTTGATAAATTGACGATGTCGAGTAGCGACGTTTTGCAGGATCAACTGGCGGTACACATTGAATCCCAGGATTGGGATAGCGCGGTTGCGATTCTCCAGCAAGCGATCAACGATGAGCCGGGCAACGTCGGTTACAAAGTTGAGTGGGCAGATGTGCTTGTTCGGAAGGGCGATTTAGATGGTGCTCGCACAGTCGTCGCGACTATCCCGGAAGGGACCCCCGAACGGGAGCGTCCGTTGACCCGGCTGGAAATTGGCGAGGAAGCCGCGGGAATGGGAATCCTGAAAGAAGTTCAAGTGGAGTTGGAAACTGATCCATCCAATCTTGATCTCCGGTATCGCGCAGCGATTCTTTGTGCGGCTGGAGGTGGGTACGAGGAAGCCTTGGAGCACGCCATGTTTATCCTTCAAACCGATCGGGAATTTCAGGACGATATAGGGCGAGCGACGATGGTGAGAATCATGACTTTGCTCGGCAAGGACTCCGATACCGCGAAACGGTATCGGCGACGCATGTTTAACTTCATGCATTGACGGACTCACTGCGAGTACGGTTTGTCGTGGGGGCCGGTTTGACCCAGTTCGCAGCTCTTGTAACTGTTGGTCCTCCTGCAAGCCTTTATGCACAGTAATCTGACGGCTGTAGTTGAACGTAAAAGATGTGGTATTTCGTTAAAATGAAATTTCACGTTTCCATGTAATTGATTGATAAATATAAATATTATCGATAATTGACGAAACTTTTTCATTTCGGAGAAATAAGTAGTTCGCGTCTATTCAGAGGTTTATCACTGAGTTATCCCAAGACTTATCCACACACCACGACGCGGTTTTCGAGGATGGAAGGACAAAGAGCCACGAAGTCTCGTCCGGTTTACACTAGTTCGGGTTCTTGAAAAGGAGTGTTCGTGTGGACAGCTCGCTTGACGCACGTATGCAAGCGTATCGAGATGCTGGTGTTCAGCAGGTGGTGTTAGGTCTAGCCGATATCGATGGAGTCATCCGAGGCAAATTCGTGGACTTATCGAAACTCGAAAGCCTGATGGCCCATGGCGGCGGTTTTTGCGATTGCGTCCTCGGTTGGGACGTTGATGATCAATTGTACGACCATGGCTCCTATACCGGTTGGCAAACGGGATTCCCGGACGCTCACTATCGCCTCCTAACGGATACGGAACGAACGATCCCCGGCGAACGCACTCCCTATTTTGTTGGTGAGTTTGTCGACGATACATCTGACTTTCATCCTATTTGCCCGCGTTCTTGTCTGCGGCGCGTCCTAACAAGACTAGGTGATTTGGGGTATACCGTCCGTTCTGGATTTGAATACGAATTCTTTATATTTAAGGAAACGCCCCAGTCAATTCGCGAGAAGGGCTATCGAGACCTCACCCCGGTCACGCCAGGGAACTTCGGTTATTCGGTTCTACGAGCGACGACTCAATCGGAAGCGTTCAACGGGTTCATGGACTATTGTCGTGAATTTGGGTTTCCGATAGAGGGGCTTCATTGCGAGACCGGTCCTGGCGTTTGGGAGGCCGCGCTCGCTCCGAGCGAAGGAATCGAAGCAGCCGACCAAGCAGCGCTATTTAAGAACTTTACGAAGGTCTATTTTCAGAAGCGCGGTGAACTCGCAACCTTTATGGCGAAGTGGTCAATGGATTACCCGGGTCAAAGTGGCCACTACCATTTTTCTCTCCTTGATGAGGAGGGACAAAACGCTTTTTCTTCTGAGCAGCCAGGTGGCATACCTGACATCGCAAGATACGCCTTGGGAGGTCTGATGCGTTACCTACCCGAGTGGTTACCGCTGCTAGCTCCCACCGTGAATAGTTATACCCGACTTGTTCGAGGCGCGTGGGCACCAACGGCAGCGAGCTGGGGGGTCGAAAATCGTACTGCAGCCTTCCGCTTTATCCCTGGGGACGCGTCCCGACAGCATGTGGAGAATCGAGTTGGCGGAGCGGATGGGAATCCATACCTCGCGGCAGCAGCGACCTTGGGCGCAGCGGCACTAGGGATTGAGGAAAAGATTGAGCCGATAGCGGCGGTCGTTGGAAACGCGTACGAACAAGAAGATGTGATGGGGCGCGAAGGGCGATTCAGTCCAACGCTGCGCGACGCTGCGGCGCGAATGGGCAAGTCGGATGCCGCTCGCGTGGTGTTCGGAGACGCATTTATTGAACACTTTGTCGGCACGAGAATATGGGAAGCTCAGGAGTCCGAGCGGTCCGTCAACGATTGGCAGCTAAACCGATATCTCGAAATCATTTAAGGGACGATGACATGGATGGATCCCAATGAAGATAGGGATACTCAAAGCCGATTCCGTTCGCGACGAATTTCAAAGCGAATTTGGCGACTACCAGGGCATGTTTCAGCGGGTGCTCGATAGCGTTGCACAAGGCGCGCTCGAATATCGGACCTATGATGTTCTGGCCGGCGATTATCCAGAGTCGATTGATGCGTGCGATGGCTACGTGATTACTGGAAGTCGCGAGAGCGTATACGACGATCAGGAATGGATAAGCCGACTGGGTAACTTTGTTATCGCGCTTCATGAGCGACAGAAAAAAACCGTTGGGATTTGTTTTGGACATCAATTGATTGCGCATGTTTTGGGAGGTGAGACAACGTCAGCTGCTGGCGGCTGGGGCGTCGGCGTGCATGAGTTCAAGGTCGAATTTGAGCCACCCTGGATGCCCGAGAAAACGACGACGTTCCGGCTCTTGTGCAGTCACCGCGATCAAGTGACAAGACTTCCCCAGAACGCCCATATTTTTGCCAAAAGCGATTTCTGTCCTGTGGCTGGTTATACGCTGGGGAATCATTTCATCACGTTCCAAGGCCACCCTGAGTTTGTCAAATCGTACTCCGAGATTTTGATGCGAAGCCGCAAGGATCTGCTGGAAAGCGCCTACGACCCAGGTATCGCGTCGCTCGACGAAACAACGGACGAGGGCTTGGTAGCCACATGGATGCTCGAGTTCTTGCAGCAATGAGCGATCGCGCGCCCAGACGCTACCGGAACTACGAACGACGTGCCGACCGACTTGTTAGTTCTAAGGAGCGCTTAAAGAACCTTGCGATGCAAGCGGCACGTAAGCTGTCTGGGACGGCTTCGACGCGTATCGATCGAGTTCGCGACCAGCTGATTTTGTGCATAGCACTTGTTAGGTGTTGGATGCGTGGTGAATACGATGGTGTATCGCGTCAGACCATCGTTGCGGTGACTGCCGCTCTCCTATACTTCGTGGTGCCTTTGGACGTGATTCCGGATTTCTTGATTGGGTGGGGATTTATCGACGATGCTTCGGTCGTAGCTTACGTGATGAACGTGCTTGCGGCGGAAATGGATGCTTTTCGTCGGTGGCAAGAAGGCAGCGTCGGACGTGAAGATAAGGTTGACGAAGCGGAACTACGGAAAGAGGAAATAATTTGAAATCCGGTTCACTGCTGGGGATTCTCTTATTGCTTGTCGGTTGTGGCGAAGACGTCGGTAATTCCGAAAATATCCGGCGTTGGTTCATTGATGCGACCGACGGCAGCACACTGACAATCCCGCCTGGAAAATTCGAGTTCGACCGCTCGCTGGTATTACGTGCAAACAATATCGTGATCGTCGGAGCAGGACAGGGGCGCACGGTGCTTTCATTTCGCGGGCAGCGACAGGGTGCGGAAGGGATACTTCTTACCGGCAATGGAATTCGAATTGAAGGATTGGCGGTTGAAGATACCGTTGGCGATGCGATCAAGATTAATCAAAGTCGCGACGTTGTCATTCGAGACGTTCGAGTTGAGTGGACCCGCGGTTCGCATACCGACAATGGGGCGTACGGCATCTATCCGGTCCAGTGCGAGAACGTGTTGATCGAAGAGTCCACGGCAATTGGGGCCAGCGATGCGGGCATTTATGTTGGCCAATCCCGTCGCATTATCGTTAGGAACAGCCTTGCCCGGCATAACGTCGCGGGGATCGAAATTGAAAATTCGACAGACGCAGATGTATATGGCAACCACGTGGTTGAGAACACGGGCGGCATTCTGGTCTTTGATTTGCCCAACTTGCCTGTCCAAGGGGGGCGACGAACTAGGGTGTTTGATAACAAGGTTGAAGCGAATAACACACCCAACTTCGCGCCGCCAGGAAATACCGTGGCCGGCGTGCCGGCGGGTACCGGCATTATGATAAGCGCCAATGACGATATCGAGGTGTTCGGGAATCACGTAACGGATAACGATACCGCCAATATGCTGGTTGTTAGCTATTTGATTACCGGGAACCGACCGACTGATGAGAACTACGATCCGTATCCTGAGCGGATACATATCCACGATAACGTGTTTGAGGAAGGGGGCGTTGCACCTGATTCTGATCCGTTAAAACGCCTTGTTGACGCCACCGAAAAGCCGGTACCCGATATTGTCTGGGATGGCTATGCGCGCGGCGATGAGAATCCCCAAATTTGTATCGATGGGAACGGGACAGCGGATTTCGTCAACCTTGGTGCGCCGAGGGGGTTTGTGGCCTCGTTTGATCTGGAACCACATCAATGCACACTCGATTCGCTCGCGGCAGTCGATCTTGCTGAGCTAAGCGGTAAGTAGTTGCTCCTCTCGTCAAACGCGTCTTCTGGCATTTGTGCGGAGACGATGACTTGCAAGGGTGGAGGGGCCGAGGTAGAACAAGCGACTCGATTGGGGAGGGTGTGATGGACTTACATTTTGCATCGGTTTGGGAAACGGTAGCCGACGTTGTTCCGGAGCGGACGGCGCTTATCTGTGGCGATAAAACGACAACCTGGGGCCAATACGATGATCGTGCCGCACGGATAGCGGGCCTGTTGCAAGCGCACGGTCTGGGTGCAGACGCGAAGGTTGGCATCTATTTGCACAACTCCAATGAATACGTCGAAGCCCAGTACGGCGTGTTTAAGATTCGTGGCTGCCCGGTCAACGTCAATTATCGGTACAAAGCCGACGAGCTCGTGTACCTGCTCGACAATGCAGATGTGGAGGCGTTGATCTTTCAGGCGTGTTACGCAATGCGTATCTGGGAGATCCGCAAGCAACTGCCTAACGTCAAACTCTTTGTTCAGGTCGACGATGGGACCGAAGCCCTACTCGATGACGCGTTAGATTACGAACAGGCGATTCGAGATCAGCAACCGGCGGAACGAATAGAACGCTCCCGAGACGATGTCTACATGCTGTACACAGGCGGTACAACGGGTATGCCCAAGGGTGTTATGTATTCGCATGGCATGTTCGTTACCGCCATGATGGCGGGGGTTCGACAAATGGGATTGGATATCCCCACAAGCGTCGAAGATGTCCCGGGAATTATTACCGCGTTGAAGGAGAATGATGCGTTTCCCATAAGCCTTGCCGCCTGTCCTTTGATGCACGGAACTGGCATGTGGCTCGGCACCATGATCCCGCTTCTGCAAGGGGGTACCGTGGTGACCATTCCTAAACTTGGCCTGGATCCGCACGGTCTTTGGTCTGAAGTCGAACGCAATCGGGTACGCCAAATTGTGATTGTTGGCGACGCGTTTGCACGACCGATGCTGGACGCGCTTGAGGAGGCTCAGAAGGCGGGTCGGGGATACGATATCTCTAGCCTCCGACAAATTACATCGAGTGGCGTGATGTGGAGTAAAGAAGTCAAACAAGGACTGCTCGCCCATCACGACATGACCCTTCTCGACACCATGGGATCGACGGAAGGTGGTATGGGGGCCTCGATCGCGACACGTGATGAACCTGCCGAGACGGCAAAGTTTAAGCTCTCGGCTGGGGTCCGAGTGTTCGCAGACGATGGCACTGAGGTCGTGCCCGGGTCCGGTGTCACAGGCCGAATCGCAACTAGCGGTCTAGTACCCCTCGGCTATTACAAAGACCCAGAAAAATCAGCAGCGACGTTCAAAGAAATCGAGGGAGTGCGCTACAGCTTCCCAGGGGATTACGCCAGCGTCGAGGCGGATGGATCCATTACGTTGCTTGGACGAGGTAGTAATTGCATCAACACGGCCGGTGAGAAGGTTTATCCGGAGGAAGTCGAAGAGGCTATTAAACGCCACCCGGATATTGTCGATTGTCTTGTCGTCGGATTAAAAGACGAACGTTTCGGACAACGTATCGTCGCGGTTGCTTCGCGTGCGTCCAGTATTTCGCTCGAGGAAGAGCAACTGATCGACTTTGCGCGTGACCATCTCGCGGGTTACAAGCTGCCGAAACAAGTGTTATTCGTTGATGAAGTTCGACGGGCTGCTAATGGCAAGGCCGATTACAAGTGGGCCAATCAAGCGGCCGAGCGGGCTCTGGCCTAGATGGATACAACTCCTCACCCGGAGTCAGAACCTCCAGGTCCTCTCGAGGGTGTGCGAGTGCTCGATCTAACGAGCATGATCTCGGGTCCCGTGGCGACGATGATGCTGGCCGATCAAGGGGCCGAAGTCATCAAGGTAGAACCGCCGGAGGGCGAGCTCGTGCGCCATATGGGCCGAAATGCCGGTGGGTTGACGTCGGTGTTTCTTTCGGCGAATCGGAGCAAACGCTCGATCGGCCTTGATTTGAAAAATCCAGCGGGTGTCGACGTGCTTAAACAACTGATCCCTTCCGCGGATGTGTTTGTACAAAATTTCCGGCCGGGCGCCATCGATCGGATGGGATTGGGGGAG
>CAJWCW010000097.1 GCA_913030615.1 uncultured Gammaproteobacteria bacterium
TGGTGCAGCAACTTGACGCGTTGGAACATGAGACTGACGAGGCAGAAATAGCGGTCAGGGCAGAACTCTTTGCCGTTGAAAACGATATCACCCCGATTGAAGTTGTCTTTCTTTATGAAGTGGTGAAAGAGATCGGAGAACTTGCCGACCGAGCTCAGCAAGTCGGCCATCGGTTACTCATGCTGGTTGCAAAGTAAGAATTACGGAGTTGGGTTAGTTTGGAAATCATCACCGAATTTGGCGGCACACTCCTAATCTCCGGATGTGTGCTTGGTTTCTTTATGGCTTGGGGTATCGGATCCAACGACGTCGCTAATGCGATGGGAACCTCTGTCGGAGCCAAAGCTCTGACGCTCGCGGGCGCTATCGTGGTGGCGTGCGTCTTTGAATTTGCTGGTGCCTATCTGGCGGGCGGCGAAGTTACCGAAACGATTCGGAACGGGATTATTGATCCGAGTTTACTTGCTGACACGCCTCATTATCTCGTTTACGGAATGCTGTCCTCGTTGTTGGCCGCGGGCATTTGGTTGCTTGTAGCTTCCCTATTCGGTTGGCCCGTATCGACGACCCACTCCATTATCGGCGCGATAGTCGGATTTTCGGCGGTATGCATAGGCAGCGAATTTGTCGTTTGGGGAAAAGTCGGCTCGATCGTATCGAGTTGGGTTGTATCTCCTGTATTGGCGGGTACGATTTCTTTTGGAATTTTCAAGAGCGTTCAAGTACTTATTCTGGATTGGCCCGATCAATTTCAACGCGCCCAGAAATTTATCCCGGGATACATCTTTTTAGTTGGTTTCGTCATCTGCATGGTCACTCTGTTGAAGGGTTTGAAGCATGTGGGGATCCAATTTTCGGTGGCAGAAAGTCTCGCGATGGCGGCGGCCTTTGGGGCATTCCTGGCAGTTGTGGGTAGATTCCTAATTAGTCGAATTAAAGAAACGGCTGATGGCGGTCGTCAAGGTAAGCATTCGGACCTCGAAAAGGTCTTCGCTGTCTTGATGGTATTTACAGCCTGTTCGATGGCGTTTGCCCATGGGTCCAACGACGTAGCGAACGCCGTGGGCCCGTTAGCCGCCGTAGTCAATATCGTCCAATCTGGCGGCGAAGTGATGGCAACGTCAGCGTTGCCTGGTTGGGTTTTACTGGTCGGTGCAAGTGGTATTGTGCTCGGCTTGGTAATGCTTGGATACCGCGTCATAGAAACGGTGGGGCGCAATATTACCGAGTTGACGCCAAGCCGGGGATTCGCTGCAGAACTTGCGGCAGCAACCACGGTTGTTGTCGCTTCGGGTGCAAGTCTTCCGATCTCGACAACTCACACGCTAGTTGGTGCAGTCCTGGGAGTTGGGTTAGCTCGAGGAATTGGCGCGATCGATGTGCGGGTCGTCGGAAAAATCATATTGTCGTGGATTGTTACGCTTCCGGCAGGCGCTACGCTATCCGTAATATTTTTCTATATGTTCAAAGGAATATTTGGGTAAGTCGCTTTGGTTTAACCGATTAAATTGGCGGACCACGCTTCCATCAGATCGCGCTTTTTGAACTGGGTAACGTAAACCCAAAAGTACTGCCTTCTCCCAAGATGCTGTTGATCCGTAATGTTGACTCGTGGCGCAACAATATATGTTTAACGATGGCCAAACCTAATCCAGTCCCACCGCTTTTTGCGATTCTTGGCGTATCGACTCGATAAAACCGTTCGGTCAAGTGCTGCAAATGTTCGTTCGCTATTCCCGGACCCGTATCCGTGACTTCAAACAAACACGCAGTTCCGTGCTTTCGCCACCGTATTGAGATCCTGCCGCCTGCGGGGGTGTACCGAATAGCATTGGTGATCAAATTATTTATCGCACTGTAAATTTCGTCGGGAATCCCTAAAGCTCTCGTCCTTTCGTCTATCGACGTCTCCACATCATGGTCGAATCCTTCCAATTCCTTAATTTCGCTCGAAATCGTGTGGATGATTGTTGCCACGTTAACGTCGTTCAAATCATATATTGAGGGTCGGGGAGATGATTCGAGACGGGTCAAAGTCAACAAGTCTTCCACAAGATCTCTCATTCTTTGTACCGGAGAAAAAAGCCGAGCGGCGATTTCCTCTGTGTCTTGGATCGTTGCGGAATCTTGCAAAGCTTCCAGATATCCAACGATCACGGTAAGGGGAGAACGCAACTCGTGGGAGATGTTCGCGAGAAAGTCCTGACGAGTCGTCAGGAGCCGATTAAGAGGCGTAACGTCCCGGACGAGAATAATTCGGTTGTTGCCATCCAATACATGCTGGCGAACTTCGAGCTGACTGCGATTGTCCTTCGGGGAACTAACCTCAAGAACTTCCCCTGTCATCGGACTCCGAATAATTGTTTCAACTCGTGGGTCTTGCCAGTGTTCGACGAGATTAATCCCGGCCGTCTTAATCGGTAGGTCTAGAACATCCTTGGCGGCATCGTTGGCGTCGACGATCTGCCCATCGATTGTGGTAACGATCCAGGCTTCCGGAAGTTCTTTGAGTCGGCGCTTTAGGCCTTTTGCCGCATGAATTATTTTTCTCGATCGTTTTCGTGCGTTGTGGGAACTCAGAAACAATCGACTAGCAGAGATTTGGAATAGTCCGCTTACCATTCGGGGCGGCGTTAGGGGATTTCGCGTCCAAAGATAAAATTGAAATAACTGGAAGAGGAGGAAAACGATTATTGCGGAAAGACCGACGATCGAGCCGATAAATACGTCCCCTAGGACAAACGCGACCACTGTACCCGTGACTAGAACAACGAAGAGAATATTGAAAGTGATCGTCGAGAGAGAACTTTTCATTTTTCAGAATTCGTTTGGTAGACGTAGCCAACCCCGTGGATCGTCTTGATTGCTCCTGACTTGCCTGCGGGCTCCAACTTTTTCCTGAGTCTGACGATGTATACATCGACGGTTCGTTCTTCTACGTATACCGACCGGCCCCAAGCCCCGTCCAGTAGCTGATTGCGACTGAGAATCCGATTTGGGTTCTTCATTAGATATTGAAGTAGTCCGTACTCCCTCGGCTTAAGGTAGAGATTCTCGCCATTGATTTGAAGCGTGTGATTGTGGGCATTCAACGATATTCCGTTACTTTCTATCAGCGATCCGGGTCCATCGGTGGTGCGGCGCAGGAGGGCATTTACCCGCGCGATTAGTTCGCGTGGAGAAAACGGTTTAGTTACGTAGTCATCGACGCCCGAATCAAACCCTTGAATCGCGTCAGCCTCCTCGCTCCTCGCCGTCAACATGATGATTGGTATTTTTTCGGTGTCGGCGCGATTCCTCAATGTTCTCGTGAGGCTTAAACCGTCCATTCCCGGCAGCATCCAGTCAATGATGACCAGGTCCGTTTGTTGTTCGGCCAGGATTTGCATCGCCGCTTCGGCGCTTGGGGATTCGAAGACGGAAAACCCTGTATTTTCAAGTGAGAAACGCAAGAGACTGCTGATGTCAGCATCGTCTTCGACCACCAATATATTCTTTGTGCTCATGGAGAACCGCGCATACAAGCCGCTATTAAACAGTTAGTCAGACGCGACAGTAACTAAGAACTTACCAGTGCGTATTTTTCGTTTTCTAGAATGCCAATTGCAAACGGGTTGAGATCACGGTGGCTGCGTCATCGTCGTCGGCTGTCGCGATCTTCTCACTCGTTACACGGATGACATTGAGCATCAGTTTTACGTTTTTGTTGGGATAGAGATTGAGTCCAACGAGGTAGCCCGATACCGCTTGGGTTGGCGCCCCATCGATGTCCAACTCAATGCGGTCTAACTTAGCGACCAATTCCCTAGCCCATCCATTGGCCGAGGGCTTGATGATGTCCGCAATACCGGAATTCGCTTTGTATCCTCGACGTTCTCCGGTTAACGAGTAAGTGGCTTGCGCGTAATAGTGGTGTACATCGCCGCCGGGACCGCCATCGGCCCCACCCACCTTCTTAACGAATACCTCAGATTGCAGACTGAACGGACCGGAAATATAAAGCCCCTCTACACCCCACTGTCGATCGCTGTCGATCGTGAGCGAGGATGAATCGAGTTTTCCGCCGGACTCGGCAATGTCGAGAGCGAAGCCTTTTTGCTGTATCGGTTGATCGATATTTCGGTCGGTGAGGGCAACTCCTAGATGCAGCGTCTTCGAGTCGGTATTAATGAGGGTGCCAAACAGGCGCCCGGTATAAGCGATCCGGTCGTCTCCATCGCTTTTCTTGGGCGCGCCGGCGGGGTTAAACAACCCGAAGCTCCAACCAAGCCCGCTGCCTTTGCTTTCGAGGCGGAATCCAAACTGCGGTTGGCTATCCGTGTCCGTCGCCTCCGTGAAGTAATTCCGCTCGATACTCGAAATTGATTTCGAACTCGTCAATTCCTCGAGACCAAACGGCTCTTTCGTTCTGCCGATAAAGACGTCAAATGCGTTGAGTCCGGTATAACCGAGACCGACGGTGTGGAGTTGGGCGTTGCTTCCGTTCGGATTATCTTTGATGTCGACGTCGAACATGAATTTCCACCGATCGTGAGCCGTGCCGCTGAGTTCGAGTCGCGAACGGCGAAGGTCGTTCCTAAGACGACGAGAACCTTCGTTCGAGCGATTGAGGACCCCGTCAAAACTGTCGACATCCCACATAATCCGCCCGCCTAATTTGAAAGAAAAAGCGCCGTCGGATGACGTAATCTGGAAGCCACTTTCAGTTGAAATGACGGGTTCACTCGCATCGGTTTGGGATACAACGAGCAGACAGGCAAGCGAATACAACAAAAGTGTTTTCTTCACGTATAACTTAGGGCCATTCGTGCGAGCACGGCCGAGTGTGCGACAAAACTTATTTTGATGGGTCTTTGTTACAGACATGTGACGTTGTTAACTATTTATCACGCGAACGTCTTTCGTTCGGTCAGGTTGTCGTTCATGTTGTGGGTTAGACTCGTGCAGCTTGACTAGGAGGAACTTATGGGTACGCAGAGGCAATTACGAGCCGTGGACGGCTTTACGTTTGGGGCATACGAAGCCCTACCAGAGGGTACGCCGCGTGGCGGGGTGGTCGTGATTCAAGAAATTTTTGGGGTCAACGGTCATATACGTGAAGTTACGGACGGATTCGCGCAAGCGGGTTACGCGGCGATTGCACCACAAATATTTGATCGTGCGGAACGGGACGTCGAGCTGGGTTATGAAGAAGCTGATATGGGTCGAGGCGTTGCGCTGGCTTTTCAGGGAACGGACCGCGACAACACGCTGAAGGATTTGCAGGCGACGATCGAAGAAGCCGGAAAGTACGGCAAGGTTGGCGTTGTTGGTTATTGTTACGGCGGCCTTTTGACATGGCTTTCCGCATGCGGCTTGTCGGGTGTTGTTTGTGCATCTGCCTATTATGGTGGTGGTATAGCGGGTGCATTGGAGCAAGAAGCCCGTTGTCCGGTCATCATGCATTTTGGGGAGCTCGATGCGCACATTCCTATGACCGATGTCGAGAAGATCAAGACAGCGCTGCCGGATGTTGATGTACATGTCTACGCGGCCGATCACGGCTTTAATTGCGACCACCGAGCTAGCCATGATGCGGCATCCGCTGAGCTAGCACGTGAGCGCACGCTGACGTTTTTCGAGGAACATGTGGGATGAACTTCTACGCTTTGGGTGCGTTGGTTTGCGTAGCGAGTATGCTTGCTGTGGCGAACCCCGATAGCGAAAAGAACGAGGCCCGGACCAAGCTGGATCGAGTGATCTGCAAGAATCTTCCTGTTTCTGGAAGCCATCGAAAACAGAGGATCTGCCAGACCAAACTCGAATGGGACGAATCACGCAAACGATCTCGCGAGGACGCGCGGTACGAAAAAAGTTAAAGCGCGGCATCTGTGGTTAAGCGTTGTCACGAAATGCTGGATATCGGAGCTCCCCATTACCGTGTTGAGACATATGCAGAAGGACTGTAGGCACAACGTTACGGACAATAAATCTAAAGGTTTCCCGTGTTGACATCCTTATCTTCTTTGTTGATCCTTCACGGTCCGTGAATGGGGGCATGGTAGGTCCTGGATACAAGAGTCGGGCCAAAAGCGGCGGCTTTTTGTATCGTTTCTAGCGGAACGCTGAATACGGCGTGTGTTGATCGGGCACTGCAAACTCTATGTTAGGTTGCGTTGTTCGAGGTTGAACTTATTGTTTCCTTTAGGAAGTCGAATGAAAAACGTCCAAATATCAAGGTTGTCGACGTCGTTGATTGCGCTGTCACTTGCCGTGCTCTCGACGAGCGCCGGCGCGACCGTTATCAACGATATATTCAAGGTGGCAGAGCAGGTTAACGCGCAGGCGAAACTATCCCAGGTCAAAATCGATGCCACCACCGAACAAACGCGAGAACTCTACGCCGATTACAAGGTGGTCTTAAAGGAAATTGAAGGCCTGCAGGTGTACAACCGACAGCTTGAGCGACAAATCGCGGTGCAAGAACGTGAGATGACGGAGTTGGCCGCCTCGATCGATAGAGTCACCGAAGTCGAGCGACAGGTCATGCCTCTCATGCTGCGCATGATCGAGGCACTTGATCAGTTTGTTGAATTGGATATCCCTTTCCGCGATGACGAGCGTCGAGAGCGTGTCGAGCGGTTGCGGACGATTATGGATCGTGCTGACGTGGCGGTATCCGAGAAATTCAGCCAGGTCCTTGGCGCGTATCAGATAGAGAACGAGTACGGTCGGACGCTCGAAGCGTACAGCGACACCATTTCTCTGAACGGCTCAGACATTATTGTTGATTTGTTGAAAGTCGGGCGGGTCGCGCTCGTTTGGCAGTCCAAAGACCGAGAAATGACTGGGTGGTGGAATAAGCAAGCGAAGCGATACGAAGAGGTCGACGAATCCGACTATGCAAC
This sequence comes from uncultured Gammaproteobacteria bacterium, assembly GCA_913030615.1. Classification (GTDB taxonomy): domain Bacteria; phylum Pseudomonadota; class Gammaproteobacteria; order Pseudomonadales; family Azotimanducaceae; genus UBA11889. Next base: position 6,888 of record CAJWCW010000097.1, read on the forward strand.
CTCCGTGAGCCGAGGTATCAAAATGGCTCGTAAACAACTCACGGCCGGCTTGTTCGCTGTGCCCGTTATTGCACCGGAGTCTTGAGCATGAACGTACAAAATCGAATGAAGCACGGCATGCTCATTGCGCTAGCAGGACTTGTTGCGACTGGTGTCCAGTCGGAAGAAGCGGCGACCGAGGAAAGTGCTGTAATACAAGTGGGGCTTGATGTTGTGCCTGCAGACACGCTGGGTGACCTCCTAAAAAATGTGGAGGAACGTCGCGTCGTTGAAAGTCGCGAGCACGTGCAGCGTGAGCGAGACTTCCTGGCCAGGAAGGCAAATCAACAGAACATGTTGAACGACGCCGAAGCTGAAAAGCGGCGAGAAGAGCTTCGCAGTGAACGACTCGAAACCCAATTCGAAGAGAACGAGATTCGTATTGGTAACATGTCGGAGCAACTCGACAAACGCCTCGGCTCCTTACGCGAACTGTTTGGTGTTCTGCAGCAAGTTGCGGGCGACACGCGCGGTGTGTTCGAAGGCTCTATTGTCAGTGCCGAATACCCGGGTCGCGGCGAACCGCTGGGCGTACTAGCTGCTAAGATGGGCAGTGCGACGCAGTTGGCTTCCATTGAAGAGATGTCGGAATTGTGGGAAGCGCTACAACAAGAGATGAACCGGACTGGCGAGATCTCCCGTTTCACCACTACCGTCAACCGACTCGATGGTATTAAAGAGCAACGACAAGTAGTGCGTGTTGGCGCGTTTAATATCGTCGGTGAGGACGGGTACTTAAGTTACGACATTGATGTTGGCGCTCTTGTGGATTTGGCTCGCCAACCTTCAAGCGAGTTTCAGAGCACGGCCGAAGACCTTTTTAGTGCCGACCGTGGAGATATGGTGCCTCTGGCCATCGACCCGACCAGGGGTTCGTTGTTAAGCCTGGAGGTCGAGAAGGCGACGTTGGGTGAACAAGTCGGATCGATAGGTAAAGGCTTTGTCAACGGTCAAGGCGGCATCATGGGTGCGATCATCATTTGGGTTGGGATCATCGGTGTGTTACTCGCGCTCTGGCGTCTCGTCGATCTTTCGATGGTTGGACGTAAGGTCAACCAGCAACGTGACAATCCCGATTCACCTACCGACGACAATCCGCTTGGGAGAGTCCTGAAAGTCCACGAAGACAATCGCGGGGTTGATGTCGAAACGCTCGATCTCAAGCTTGGCGAAGCGATCCTGCAGGAAACGCCATCGATTACTAAATTCATCAACATTATTCAGGTGATTTCCGTGGTCGCTCCTCTCATGGGTCTGCTTGGTACCGTGATCGGGATGATCCAAACGTTCCAGGCCATCACGCTCTTCGGCACAGGTGATCCGAAGATTATGGCGAGTGGTATTTCCATCGCGTTGATGACGACGGTGTTGGGTCTGTGTGTCGCGATCCCAACCACCTTGTTGCACGCAATCTTGGCGCAACGCAGTCGTTCCGTGACCCACGTACTGGAAGAGCAAGCCCAAGGATTGATCGCGCAGCACGCTGAGGAATCCGGGCAGTCGCTCGGCTGATCGCGCGTGGCAGATATCTATTACGCGATCGTTGGGTTCATCGAGCTTGGCGGGAACGTGGTTTATTTCATCGCGGCGACCACGTTTTTGATGTGGACGCTGTTGTTCGAGCGCATTTGGTATTTTTTCTTTGAGCACGAAGCGATTGTGGATGGCGTGGTCGACCAGTGGAATGGCCGTTCGGAACGGACCTCTTGGTCGGCTCGTGCAATTCGAACGTCCGTTATTTCCGAAACTCGGCATCTGATACGCGGTAGTTTGCCGCTCATTCTCACCTGCATCACCCTATGCCCGTTGCTCGGGTTGCTCGGCACGGTGACGGGCATGATTTCGGTGTTCGATGCAATGGCGAGTCAAGGTGGAAACGCGCGATCGATGGCCGCGGGGGTCTCGCAGGCAACGATTCCGACGATGTGCGGAATGATCGCATCCTTGACGGGCATCATGGGTTCCACGTTTGTTCGTCGAAAGATTGATCAAGAAACCGAGCTCCTAGCGGACCACTTGACCATAGAAGCCGTTGGGAGCGTCAGCTGATGGCGCGTCGGATGAATCGATTTTCAGCGTCCTCGGATGATTCAGACATCAATCTGACGCCGATGCTGGATGTGGTTTTCATTATGCTCATTTTCTTTATCGTTACGGCGACGTTCATTAAACAAGCGGGTATTGACGTGCTCCGACCCGACGCGTTAACCGATTCAGCCAAGCCGCTTGTGAGCGTGCTGGTGGCGATTGGTCCGAACGGCGATATCTGGATCGATAAGAATAAGGTCGATCCGGAGACTGTACGTGCGCACATCGAGCGTCTGCATGCTGAAAATCCCAAAGGTGGAATCGTCATTCAGGCGGATCGTTTGGCCAAGTACGAACGGTTGAAGGGCGTGCTTGATGCAGCCCGTGGCGCGGGCGTCACGGAAGTTGCGATTTCAACTGAGGATTAGTAGAGGGTACCGCTGTGCTTAAACGATACTCTGCCAGCATTTTCGTGGGTGCGATCGTCACCATCGTCCTGCTGTTCATCATGCAGGCGGTTATCAGTACCGATGAAAGTGGATTGAACGAGGCCAAAGGCGGAAAAGTTCTCGACTTTGTTCGATTGCAAGAGGATGAAGAGCTTATTGTCAAACAGCGTAAGCCCAAGCCGCCGCCGCCGCCCGACGAGCCACCGCCAAATATGCCGAAGCCGACGTTCGATGCGACCACCTCGCAAGGCGTCGAAATAGGC
>CAJWCW010000098.1 GCA_913030615.1 uncultured Gammaproteobacteria bacterium
GGTTCGGCGATGACGGCAAACTTGCCATTGGACCAATCGAAATCTCCGGAATCGATCACCACCCCGCCGATGCTAGTTCCATGTCCGCCAAGGAACTTGGTAGCGGAGTGAATAACGATATCAGCCCCCCACTCGATGGGCCGACAGAGGTACGGCGTGGCAAAAGTGTTGTCCATAACCAACGGTATCGAGTGACTGTGGGCGACCTCGGCGATTCGCTCAATGTCCATGACGTTACCGCCAGGATTACCGATCGTTTCGCCGAAGAATAGACGTGTCTGTTCGGTCGTGGCGTTATCCCATTCATCCGGATCGTCCGGATCGACGAACGTTAGCTCGACCGACAATTTCTTGAACAAGTGTTTGAGCTGAGTAATCGATCCGCCGTAGAGCGCTCGTGACGCAACGACATGGTCACCCGGAGAAAGTAACGTAAAGAACGTGGCGGATTGCGCGGCGAGTCCACTGGCGAAGGCGACGCCGCCAACGCCGCCTTCGAGGTTCGCGATCCGTTCTTCGAACGCGGCGACCGTCGGATTCATGATCCGCGAATAGGTATTGCCGTATTCCTGCAAGTTAAAGTACGCGGCCGCAGATTCGGGATCTTCGAAAACGTAACTGCTGGTTTGAAAGATGGGAACCGCACGAGCGCCTGTTTCTGGTTCCGGCCGAGCTCCCGCATGCAATGCTCGCGTCCGAAAACCAAATTGCCGATCCGGTAAATCCGTCATGCCGGCAACATGACGTTCCTACAAGGCTGTGTCAATTCGTCGGGGACGGAGGGATTGGGCCGGGTGCTATGATTAAGCGATGCGGCAAGGTCCCATCGATTACATCGAGCGCACGCGTGAGCAGTATGCGGCGCTCGGATATCCACCTTATCAATGGGTACGCAATCAAGAGCCGCTGCCGTTATCGATCCCGACGAAGCCGATGCACGAGTGGCGTGTCGGACTGATCGCTTCCGGAGGTATATACGTTGCCGGGCAGGTCGCCTTTCATTTTCGTGATGACATTAGCTATCGCGAGATTTCGTGTGATACGCCAACGGATCGGATTAGAACCACGCATTTCGCGTACGACCTGACCGATTCGCGCCGCGACCCCAACGTCGTTTTTCCAATGGACACGCTTCGAGGTCTGGTACGAGACGGTACGGTCGGTGAGCTTTCACACACCGCGTACACCTTCATGGGCGGAATTTACTCGGCCCGAAAAGTCCGTGACGTGCTGGCACCAGCGCTCGTGACGAGGTTGCTGGAAGATGAAGTTGACGTCGCTTTGATGGTTCCGGTCTGACCCGTTTGCCACCAGTCCGTCGGACTGATCGCTCGTGAAGCAGAAAGCCGCGGCATTCCGTCGGTGAGCCTCTCCAGTGCCTGGTCGATTAGTCGGTCAGTGAACCCTCCTCGGATGGTTTACCTCGACTTTCCGCTCGGTCATACCGCTGGTCGCGCCCACGACGTTCAATCTCAAAAGGATGTCGTCATGGCGGCGCTCAGTTTGCTGGAAGAGGCTAGGGATCCGGGGAGTGCCACGACACTACCCCAGCGATGGTCTAACGACGATGCGTGGAAGGATACGGTCATGCGACCCAAGGCCAAAGCGGATAGGGAGGGGGCGTTTGACGACGATCGGGTGGAACGCTTTGCTACGCCTCAATATCAGAAATCGGAAGACGCTGATCTCGTGACGGGGGATTGTCCGACATGTGTTTGGTTAGAAGAGTAGCTCGGATAGGTCCATTGAGTTTATCGGACCAAATGGCGCAGACTGCTGTTTTTGACGCCGCGGATATTGTATGACGGTCGTTCGTCAGAAAGACCTGATTGTTAGCGTTGCCGACGCTTTGCAGTACATTAGTTACTACCACCCGCCAGATTTCGTTCGCGCGATGACTGAAGCCTATGAACGGGAGGAGTCGCCGGCGGCTAAAGCCGCATTAACGCAGGTGCTGGTTAACTCCCGAATGTGCGCTCTCGGGCATCGCCCCATTTGCCAAGATACTGGCATCGTGATCGTGTTTCTTGAGGTCGGCATGGATGTCCAATGGGATGCGGAATTGTCCGTTGAAGAAATGATCAACGAAGGCGTACGGCAAGCCTATATGGATGCTTCCAATCCATTGCGCGCTTCGGTACTTGGGGATCCAGAAGGCGACCGGGGCAACACCCTCGATAATACCCCCGCGGTGATACATACCCGGATCGTTCCAGGAGACGAACTCCGCGTTGAAATTGCAGCAAAAGGCGGCGGTAGCGAGGCAAAAGCGAAGTTCACAATGTTGAATCCGTCAGACTCGGTGGTCGACTGGATTCTTGACGTCGTCCCAACGATGGGCGCTGGATGGTGCCCGCCTGGAATCCTGGGGATCGGGATTGGCGGAACTCCTGAAAAGGCGATGCTGCTAGCGAAAGAGGCGATGATGGAGCCGATCGACATCCACGAACTGAAAGAGCGTGGCGCACAAAATAGAGCCGAAGAGCTTCGTCTTGAGTTGTACGATCGGGTCAATGCGCTCGGTATCGGAGCCCAGGGACTCGGTGGTCTGACAACGGTGCTAGACGTCAAGGTGAAGGACTACCCGACACACGCGGCCAATAAGCCGGTTGCCGTCATCCCGAACTGCACCGCCACCCGTCACGTCCAGTTTGTGCTCGATGGGTCTGGTCCAGCAGTTCTTGAACCTCCAGACCTTGACGATTGGCCAGACATCGCCTTCGAGATGGGGCCGGATGTAAAACGCGTCAACGTCGATTCAATCACAGCGGAAGACGTTGTTGACTGGAAAGCGGGCGACACCATACTTCTCAGTGGAAAATTATTGACGGGTAGGGATGCCGCACATCAACGTCTCATGGCGTTGTTGCAGAAAGGAGAATCGTTACCGGTCGATTTTCGTAATCGGTTCATTTACTACGTGGGCCCAGTCGATCCTGTAGGAGCCGAAGTGGTGGGTCCGGCGGGTCCGACCACGGCAACGCGCATGGATAAATTTGTTGGTGAGATGTTGGAGAAGACGGGTCTTCTTGGAATGATCGGTAAAGCGGAACGTGGCGACGTTGCCATTGAAGCCATTAGAGACTTTGGTGCTGTCTCACTCGTCGCGGTTGGCGGCGCCGCGTACCTGGTTTCCAAAGCCATTGTGGGTGCGCGCCCCCTTGCGTTCGAGGATTTGGGTATGGAAGCGATTTACGAATTTGAAGTCAAAGATATGCCTGTGACGGTCGCGGTGGATCCGCAAGGCGAATCGGTACACAAGACAGGACCTTCCCATTGGCGAGCGGAATTGGCGGGTCGTATCCAAACCGTCGAAGTTTAGGATTGGAGTTCCTCAAGCGACTCGAAATAGTGCAACGTATCCGGATTGGCTAACGCGCTTAAGTTTCTTACGGGGCGACCATGGACGATCTCCCGCACAGCAATTTCTGCGATTTTTCCGGATAGGGTCCTCGGGATGTCAGGGACAGCGACGATCCGGGTGGGGACATGACGAGGCGACGTATTTTCCCGAATCTTGGTACGAATGTTGGACGCGGTGTCTTGCGTGAAGGATCTACCGTCTTGCATCACGACGAACAGAACTACCCGAGTATCTCCGTCCCATTCTTGGCCGATGCAGAGTGCTTCTTTGACGGAATCGATCGATTCGACCTGGCGGTAGATTTCCGCCGTTCCGATTCGAACGCCCCCGGGATTGAGCACAGCGTCACTCCGACCATGGATAACGAACCCCCCCGTGACCGAATTTTTTTCAGCGAAATCACCGTGGGCCCAGGTTTGGGGGTAACGATCGAAATAGGCGTTTCGTAGTAACACGTCACCAGGATCGTTCCAAAATCCAATGGGGGTGCTTGGAAAAGGACGAGTGCAAACCAACTCGCCTTTGGTATCGACGATTGAAGAAGCTTCGTCGCTGAACACGTCAACGGCCATCCCTAATCCAGGGACTTGAATCTCGCCTTCGTAAACGCCGCCCCAAGGGTTCCCGAGCACGAAACAAGATATTAAGTCGGTACCCCCCGAAATGGAGGCAAGCCAAACGTCTGACTTGAAGCTCGTGTATACGTATCGAAAAGACTCGTGTGTTAGCGGCGATCCGGTGGAGAAGATGGCACGGAGAGAACTAAGGTCATGGCTAGATCTTGGTTCGATGCCAGCCTTTTCAATACTGGCGATGTATTTAGCACCGACCCCGAATAACGAGATTGCTTCCTCGTCAATCAAGTCGATGAGAGCTGTCGGCGTCGGATGAAACGGTGATCCCTCGTATAAAATCAAGGTGCATCCGCTCGCAAGTCCAGACACCAGCCAGTTCCACATCATCCAGCCGCAGGTCGTGAAAAAGAACAGCACGTCGTCGCGCTGTAGATCGCAGTGCAAGACGTGTTCCTTGGTGTGTTGAAGGAGCGTGCCACCGGCACCATGGACGATGCATTTTGGTTTGCCCGTGGTCCCTGACGAATACATGACGAACAGTGGATGGTCGAACGGGAGCTGTCGAAAGTCCGGCGTCGTTTCGGGTCGTTTATGAATTTCGCGAAATCCGTCGTTCCGCAATCCCAGTATTGAACACCAGATCACGTGTTCAATTGACCCGATGCTTTTCGCTACGCTATCTACGTTGGCGGTAATGTCGTAGGTTTTGCCGTTGTACGTATAGCCGTCGCATGCAACCAGTATTTTAGGTTCAATTTGGCCGAATCTATCGAGGGCACCCTCGACACCAAAATCGGGGGAGCAAGATGACCACACGGCGCCGAGCGAAGCGGTCCCGAGCATCGCGATGACCGTTTCAATGACGTTGGGCATCCAGCCCGCAACGCGGTCCCCTGTTTCGACGCCGCGGTCCTGGAGTTCAGCGGCGAACTTCGCGACCTCGATTCGCAATTCTGTATAAGTCATTGCCACGCGTTTTCCCTGCTCCGTGATGGCAACCAAAGCGACATGGCCATCGTTGTGGCGCAGGAGGTTTTCGGAAAAATTAAGCGATGCTTGGGGAAACCAGCGACTGCCAGGAAAAGTGTCGGGATCGATGATGACGTTATCGCCGGGATCGCCGACGATGTCACAGAACGACCAGACAGACGACCAAAAGGAATCTTGCGAGGTAATCGACCATTCATGCAGCGCTGGGAATTCGTCGGGCGTGAAGCCGTGCTGTTCGGCGAACACGGTCAGATTGCGACGATCGATCTGGTCTTGGTCAGGTTTCCATAGGAGATTTGATGCCATCAAGTCGGTTCAATTTGTTACGACGTTCAAGCTTAGGAGGATACCTGGTTTCAATTTTGGCGGACGGAACGGTCAGTATGATTCAAGCCGAAACGACCACCAGTGGGAGGGTCGGGGAGGTGGTAATGTTGACTGGGACCGCCCGCGTCTTTTATTGGCCCTAGCCTGCCAAGCTCGATCCAGAGTGGCGTCATCAAGTACACGAACCATTTTGACTGGGTATACCGAGTCAAGAATTTTGATACGACCGTGGGGCAGTTCCATCGCTACCGTGGACCAGTGTTTACCGTCACACCGAGCGCAACTAACGAACAATTCTGATCGGTCCGCCATGCAGTTGAGATTAATCGAATGAGGGATGAAACCGGAAACCTCGAGTTGGCATAGACCGGCGTCATTCGCGAAACTCCAATCCACCACCGTGTCGACGACGACGTCTCCAAAAATCCACGCGCCTGGACTTCGGTCACACGGACATTGAGCCACCCAGACACTGGCAGAAATTGCGACGAGTCCAATGACAATACTGGCTATTTTTACCATCGGGATTCCTTAGCAGATTTGCCACGAGCTCATGACGCGGGCCGCAGGGGTTGGGCGATCAGCGATCAGTCGGGCAATCCTAGGACTCGCTTGGCAATAATGTTGAGTTGCACCTCGGAGCTGCCGCCCGCGATGGTCCCCGCTTTGCCAAAAAGCCACGACCGTGTGTCGTTGAGGGCATTAGCGTCGAATACATCACCCTGCCAACCAATTCCCGCTGAGCCGCGCATGCCCATGAGCGCTTCCATCCGTCGGGTGTCGAGCTCGGTCGCATAGTACTTGAACATGGATGTTGCAAACGTGGGCGTTGAGCCCGAGAAATTTTCCTCAATCGCTCGTCGTTGGGTGAGCGAAAAGGCTTGCCGGTCCATATTGATCCTCGACACGGTTTCTCGCCCAGTTGCATCGGCGATTCTTGTTCCGGTCTTTCCATAAAACGACAATGCGGATTCTGCCAGCGACATGGCACGGCCGCCGCCTCCCAGGGATCCCATCCCCGAAATCATTGAGCGCTCATGTTGCAAAAGACGTTTCGCCACGGTCCAGCCTCGGTTCTCTTCACCGATAAGATCTGTCTTCGGTACTTTGACGTCGTCAAAAAAACACTGACAGAAAGGAGAGTTTCCAGCAATGAGAACGATGGGCTTGACCGATACGCCGGGATCATCCATCGAGAACAAAACAAAGCTGATCCCGTCGTGTTTCGGTACCTCAGCGTTTGTACGCACGAGGCAGAAGATCCAGTCGGCAAAATTCGCGCCCGACGTCCAGATTTTTGAACCGTTGATCAAATAGTAGTCGCCTTGATCGACCGCGCGGGTTTGGAGTGAGGCGAGATCCGAGCCGGCGTTGGGTTCTGAATATCCTTGGCACCACCGAACTTTGCCGTTGGCGATACTGCTTAAATGGCGAGACTTTTGGTCGTCGGTGCCGTGTTCAAGCAGGGTTGGACCAATCATCGTCACACCCATGCCGGAGAGAGGTGTGGGCGCGCGGGCCATAGCCATTTCCTGCTGCAACACTTTTGCTTCGGCTGAACTCAGTTCGGCTCCGCCAAATTCCTTGGGCCACGAGGGTACCGTCCACCCTTGTTCGTAACACGATTCAAACCAACGTAAGGTGTCCGGATTTTGGACCGTTTCCTTTGTCCCACCCGAGTATTCTTCGCCATGGACAACGAGGCTTTCGGGTAGATTTTCTTGGAGCCACGCCCTCGTGTCGTCGCGAAATTCTGTCAGTTCGGTCACCGAATTCCCTCCCAAGCATTGCGTTCTTGTGATTCCGGGTCCGTTATTTGACCCGATTCGTCATCAAAAATCATGGTGTTACGAGCTTCGCTCGAATATGGGGCCCAGCCTGGATTGCCATCGCAAATAAACTCGATCCACGCGCGATGCATCCGGTCGGCTACATGTTGCGGCGTTGGGCCTGGTCCGATGAAGTTATCGACGCCGGCCCGATCGAGATTATCAAAGGCAAAGGGGATTTCGAGAGCGTGCGTGGCTTTGAGGTTTCCGTCGAAAGCCCGCGACTCCCAATTGAACTGATAGAGCCAATTACGCTCCGTGTAGGGTCTTGCTTCCAACAGACGAATGGCCGGAATACGGAACATAAAGTCGGTAGAGATGGCGGTCATTAGATCGGTCGCGGAGTCATTTGGCCGAGCGTCGCGGTAGTGTTGTAGGAGGTGCTCATCGCCCATTTCGCGCGCTCGTCTCTCGAGTTGCCCATCGTTTATTTGATCTTCATAACCCCACAACGTGGTCTCGTGATGATTGGAGCCGGTCATCACCGCCACGTCGGCCCCAACCCCAGCACGAATCGCATCGAGAGGCGACTCGGGAAGCAAGGCGTTCCCGACGACGGGATAGAAGGCGGAGACTGAGACACCTAATGTCTCGCGGGTATCGGGAGTTTCGAGTTTTGCGATGGTTTGCCGTTGGGCTTGGAGAATTTGTTCGGCGGATGCAGCCATAAATTGAACCGGTCCATCCGCGTCGAGATCTTGTAGAAAGGAATCGGCCACCAATTTGCCCGCTTCGCCGGGGAGGGTATGGTGAGCTGCCCCGCTTTGGGGTATGGCGTATCGGTAAAGACCATGGGTCGCAGGCATACCGAGAAGCGTTGAGACGCTAAAGCCACCGGCGGATTCGCCGGCGATCGTCACTTTAGCCGGATCCCCACCGAACCGTTCGATGTTTTGTTGAACCCATTGGAGGGCTAACAACTGATCGAGTAGACCGTTAATACCGGAAAACTCGTACTCGGGACCAAAGGTCGACAAATCCGTGAATCCGAGTGCTCCAAGACGGTAATTGATACTGACCACTACCATGTCGCCATGGAGCGCAAATCGAGCCCCGTTGTACCAAGGAATACCGCCCTGTCCGGTGCGGTAGGCTCCACCATGTATCCAAATCAATACTGGGCGTCGACCGCTGCTTGTCCCCGGTGTGGTGATGTTGAGGGTGAGACAATTCTCGTCCCAACGAACGCTCGGTGCATCGCTGAGGCCGCTACCGGGAAGTTGCGGTGCGGCGGGCCCGATTTTCTTTGTGGTCAGAACTTCGGACCAAGGCTCGTGCGCTTGCGCTCGCCGAAATCGCCTCGATTCCGTCGGCGCGGCCGCGTAGGGGATGCCGGCGAAAAAAAAGGTGCCGTCTTTCTCACGGCCTTCGATCGGTCCGGTTGTTGTTTCCACAAGGGTCGTCATATAGGTGGCCTCCCGTCGCCTGATCGTACCGTAATATAACAGGCCGCATGCTCGACTTGATTTGCAGAAGACGTGGAGCATTGCAATGCTTGCAACCTATTGAGGAGTTGCCGCGATGAACGCGAACCTATTTGCACGGTTCAAGATCGTAATAGATGCGCATGCCGCTGAAGCATGCATGCGTCTGCCCGACGGCACCGCGTGGACGTTTGACGATTTACAGCAGGTAACCGCTCGCATGGCGGCCGCATTGCGCGAGGAAGGCGTTGGTCCCGGTGATCGCGTGGTTGTACAAGTGTCGAAAACGCCGGATGCGATTGCACTTTATCTCGCCACGCTTCAAGTCGGAGGGGTGTACGTCCCCTTGAATACCGACTACACAGGATCGGAGGTAGCTTACTTTCTTCGCGATGCTGACCCTTCACTATTCGTCGTAGCGGACGGATCGAAGACCGATGTGGCGACGTTAACGTTGGATGAATACGGCGAAGGCTCCCTGAAAGAACTTGCGTCGTCGGTCGATCCAGATCCTCGCGTCGCCGAGCGCCGCAGTGAGGATTTGGCGGCCATTCTCTACACGTCAGGAACCACGGGTCGTTCGAAAGGCGCGATGTTGACGCATGGCAATTTGACGAGTAACGCAGATACTTTGATTGCTTATTGGGGATGGCGATCCGACGATGTCCTCCTGCACGCGCTGCCGATCTACCATGTGCACGGTCTTTTCGTGGCAACCCACTGCGTATTGCTGACCGGTAGCTCAATGATTTTCCTGCCGCGATTTGATGTGGACGCGCTTGTTCAACACTTGCCATCGTCCACTGTTCTTATGGGAGTCCCGACCTTCTATACGCGTCTCCTCGGATCAGCCCTTTTTACACGGGAAGTGACTGCAGGCATCCGCCTATTTGTGTCGGGATCAGCGCCGCTGACCGAGCAGACGTTCGCGGCGTTCGAACAGCGAACGGGGC
>CAJWCW010000099.1 GCA_913030615.1 uncultured Gammaproteobacteria bacterium
TCGCAAGGGTACGAAAGATGTCGGTCCATCCGTCGTTAACCAAGTCTTCTTCAACCGGTCGGCCAATTACCATGTCATTGAAATTCTCTCGACGCGCTCGCTGCCAACCGGGTTTTAACGACTCTGCCCACTCGGGATCCGTCGGCGTATTGCCGCGTACGTCAACGGACGACGGTGTTCTTTGAAAAACATAAAGGTGTTTGGCATGGGCCCCGACGTACGGAGCCGCTTGGATGGTGGTAGCCCCGGTACCAATCATGGCGACAACTTTGTCGTCCAACTTCGTCAAGTTCCCGTTGTGATCACCTCCGGTGTAATCGTAATCCCAACGGCTGGTATGAAACGTGTGACCCTCAAAGTCCTCAATCCCTGGGATTGCAGGTAGCTTGGGTCGATTTAATGGGCCCGTTGCCATTACGACAAATCGCGCCTTCATAGCGTCATCTCGATCAGTCGACACGGTCCACCGCGCGGAATCTTCATTCCATCGCAGTTCCGTCACTTTCGTTTGAAAACAAGCCGTGTCGTACAAATCGTAGGCTTTGGCGATACGTTGCGAGTGCTCAAAAATTTCAGGTGCGTATGAATATTTCTCCCTCGGCATGTAGTCGAGCTCTTCTAGGAGAGGTAGATAACAATATGACTCGATGTCACATTGGGCACCCGGATAGCGGTTCCAGTACCAAGTCCCACCGAAATCGCCACCGGCTTCAACAATCCGTATATCCTCGATACCGGCTTCTCTAAATCGTGCTGCAGCGAGCAGCCCGCCAAAGCCACCGCCAATGATGACGACGTCCACCTCGTCCTCAAACGGATCTCGCGAGAACCCTGTTTCGACGTAGGGATCGTCAACAACATGTGCAAACGTGCCCGTAACCTCGACGTACTGTTCATTTGCATCCGGTCGCAGACGTTTGTCACGCTCCTCTCGATATTTCTCACGAAGAGCGTCGGGATCAAATCCCAGATTGGAATACTTACGCGGTAGTACCGTGCTCATTGTCGTTTAGCTCCCCACCATTAGACCTACGATGCGCTTCGAATAAATATCTCGCGCGGGTGGTCTTTATTCAACCTCATTCCCACAGCCTGCTTCGGGCCGATTCCTCATCGGAGATCTGACGGCACAAACCGCTACCGAGAACATTTGGCCAATTCGCAGTCAAACGAGTCGCAATGACCGATCACGTTTCCCCTTATCCTGGAATTCCGAAGGCCGCCGGACGAATGAGAGAGCCGGTGCCTCCGACTACTTTCTAACATTTGCAGGGGTCAACGACGACCCTATCACACGCATTCAGCCAAACTTGTTCGTTACAAGACAACATTACCGTTTCTCTCTTGTCGTCACGTTACGCCATTTTTCTTATATACATCAATAGGTTATAATCAGCCGTCGATATTCAAGAAACGCCTTATCCGACCAGGTTCAGCCGATGCCTCGGCTGACATTCACAATCACCAGTGAACACCCAGGTACGCGATCATGACTTGTCTCTTTGGTTGTTTCGTTATTTCAGAGAAAACTCTGCACTTTTGCGGATTCGCACGGGTTCGAACAAACCCTTCAGTCTTCGACCGCAGGTTCACTCATGATTAATAGAATTTTTTGCCTGGCCTGCCTAGTTTGGAGTATCGACACGATAGGGGACCCTATTGACTATGATTACACCTATATCGAAGGTCACTACATCCACGGCGACAAAGTCGGTTTGCGAGGCCGTGCTTCTGTGTCCCTACCTGCGTCTCTCTATCTTTACGGAGAAGCAGACGCAATCGATATAGACGGCGAACACCAAGAGCTTAAGCTATCCGATTATCAATTTGGCGTTGGTTTCCATATCGCTGCCGATCGTTTAGCGAGCAAATCCTCATACCTCAGAGCTCTCAAAGTGCTGCCCTTGGACACGGTCGATATTTTCGTTGAGGCTGGCCCTCGTAATTGGGACTTCGAGTCGAACGACAGAAGCCGAAGCGGTAGCGATATCGCCGCAAGAATCGGTTGGCGTTTCGGCAACCCGCACAGCTGGCAGTGCATCGTCGCCGCGGGAATCCAGCGGCACGCAAAAATGTCACGCTCGATCGACCAAGACACGCTTACGCAACTTGCCACATCCCAAGACAATGCCGACGTCGACGATTATGTCGAGTTCTCCGGTTCAACCGAAGCTATTTACGGTTTCAAATTCTTGTGGAATCTCCGCAAGGCCTCTCTAGTCGTCGGCGTTGAAGGCAGTTCATGGGATACTCAAGGAGTTACGGTCGGACTACGCTTCGAGCCATAGAACCAGCGATTCCGCGGCCTTAGCTCTTCGTTCTCCAGACCCTAAATCAGCCTACATCGTCGATTTTTCGTTGCAGTCGGCGCATCCCGTGCAGCCAACGTTCCAGATCATTGGTCTTGCGTTCCATCCACGTTTGGGCAATTTCGTCCGTCAAAATAAGAAATCGCTCATCGCGAATCGTTTGAACAACCATGTCAGCGACCTCTTCCGGTTCCTTCACAGGACCTGCTGCAGCGCGTGCAAACGGGGAATCTCCACCTCCAAGCATGGGTGTATTCACTCCGAGGGGTGCTAACAAAGACGTTCTAATGCCACGATCGTGGTACGTGATCGACAACCACTCGGCCAGACCGACTACCGCGTGTTTAGTTGTGGCATAGGTAAGGTTTCCTTGAGACGTTAGGATGCCCGCCATCGATGCCGTGTGAACGAGATAGCCATGGCCCCGCGCCAACATCGAAGGCAGCACGGCACGAACTGCGTATACGTGACTCATGACGTTGATTTGCCATTGTTGCTGCCATGTGTCGATTGGAGTGGAAATCGGATCACCCCCGGTTGCCACCGCCGCATTGCTAAAGAATAAGTCGATCTCCCCAAGTTCCGTTTCACACGTTCTAACAAGAGCACTCACATCATCTTCCTTCCCCACATCGCACGAGACTGCGATAGCTCCAATATCTTCGGCAACTGCGCAAGCGCCTTCCACGTTTACGTCAGCAACCGCGACTTTCGCCCCTTCCTTGGAAAAAGCGCGAGCACATGCCGCTCCAATCCCGCTCGCTCCTCCTGTAATCACTACCACGCGTCCGTGCAATTCCATGATTTTCTCCTACTGAGCCAAAGATCTAACTTAGCCGATATCGAGTGGTTTGCCGATGCTCGTCAAATACCGCTTGTGACGAAATCTTCTGAATCAGGATGCCGACTTTCGAATAATATGTTTCGACGAAGTCCCATGGTGAGTGAGTGAAGATGCACGAGGAAGATCTCCTTTTTTCGGGTCTTAAGGTATTGGATGTCGGCTCGTGGATAGCGGGGCCTGTTTCGGCAACGATTCTGGCCGATTTTGGCGCTGACGTGATCAAAGTCGAAATTCCCGGTTCGGGGGACGCATATCGTGGACTCGCGACGGCACCGGGAACACCCGAAGCCGAAATTAATTACACCTGGGTTCAAGACGCTCGTAACAAGCGTTCGATCACACTAAATCTAAAGACCGAAATGGGAAAGACGATTCTTCGCGAGCTGGCCCAAGACTGCGACGTCTACGTCACAAATCATCCGTTGCACATGCGGCGCGACCTGGGCCTTACCTACGACGACATTAAAACCATCAACCCGAACGTAATTTATGCCTCGCTCACCGCCTACGGAGAAAACGGGCCCGAACGGGATCGCGAGGGATTTGATCTCGTCGCGTATTGGGCTCGCAGCGGCTTGATGGATTTAGTGCGATCGCCAGGTTCACCTCCGGCGCAGTCGGTTCCGGGTATGGGCGATCATCCGACAGCCGTAGCACTTTACGCTGCAATAGTGACAGCACTATTAAGACGCGAACGAACAGGCAAGGGAAGCATGGTTCATACCTCGTTAATTGCCAACGGGGTGTGGTCTGCGTCATGCATTGCATCAGCCGTATTCGCCAACGGTGACTTCTCCAACTACCCAAGCGTAGCCGCACGACACTTTACCCGGGAGCTCTACGAAACTTCGGATAATCGCTTCTTACAGTTCACGATGGTCCGGTCCGACAAAGAGATCGAGGCCTTTTTCCGCGTCCTCGAGGCGACTTACCTCATAGAGGATCCACGGTTCAATTCAAGACGAGCCCGCGTTGAATCTGGCGGAGCGTTAGCCCAGGAGTTGCGTCCGCTGCTACGGAGCCATAGTGCCAACCATTGGATTTCAGTTTTCAAACAAGCATCCGTCCCGGTGTCAATGGTGGGGACCCTCGCAGATCTAGCCGAAGATCCCCAGCTGAAAATCAACAACATTATTAAACCGCCCGAAGAAGACGTCGGTACGCAATGGGTGATCAATCACCCCTTAAACATTGATGGATTACCGGTGCGAGGTGTCAAAAAAGCTCCCGACATCGGAGAACACACCGAAGAGATCCTCCACGACCTAGGCTACCCGGATGACGAGATAGAGAAGTTACGTGCCGAAGGTGCTATTTAGAAAGCTAATCAGTTGGGCGAAATACTTCGTTACGCCTGTGGCTTTCGCACTCGAAATATTGCCGTATGCTGAACGCGGGCAACCGCTCTGTCAGCGGCGTCCCGGATTTCCGTATCATTAACGATGTAGTGGTGTCCTTTCCGCTCGTACGCGTCGCGACAAATCCCCGCGACACAATAGGTTTGACCGACCTGCCCGTGGCGAAGATGTTGTATGCGACTCTCCGTATGAATTGAAGGCCCGTAGTTGTACGAATGATGCAGCCAATGGATGGGTTGCTCCGCTATCCACGCCGGATGAATGGAAGCGTCCGACCCGAAAAAACAATCCAAGCTCTCCCTTTGTTTATCCCGAGCATAAACTTCCGCATCAGCGACCGACAAATGTACTTCACGGGTCCGTAATTCCTGACCCACCGGCGCATCCCTAAGGGCGAGGTCCGGCATGCGATTCGGCATCGGCTCAGGCGGCCGTCGACTAGGAATCCCTATATCTCCTAACCATGGGGCTTCGCCTCTTCCGATTCGACCGGAAAAACAGGACACCTCTTCAATATCTCGACGAACATCGAAAGTTCCATCGTCGCCAAGGACAACCACTAGATCATCGTTTGGATAAACGGGCTGCCGAAACCGAACCTGGGCCCAACCGAAATCTAGCCATTGGTTTCCCAGCGTCTCGACAAAGAACGACGCAGCCCAACCATACGCGGTCGCTCCACCTACTAGTGCGCCTTCAAATCCATAGTCCCTGGCTCCCGATGTTGAATGAATCGCGTTAGATTTCTCCTCATCCGGGTTTTTCATAAAAGCGTGGAGATGGCGGCGTCTAGGCATCAGCATCCGCCCGGTGAATTCGAAATCCACTGATTGGGAAACGATACCCGCGAGATTCAACGAGGGTTCCTCGCGCGCGCAATTGCGGGCATTCGTACAAGTCGTCCACCGATTGCACCAACGCGAAAGTCAGATGATGACTTTCCGCTTCCGCAAACCACTCTTTGGCACTACGCGAACTAAAAGCATTCACCATAAGCTCTGAATATTCCGACCAATTCTGCATACGCCCTTCAGCGGTTTGGAACTGGTCTTCAGCGAGACGGGGCTCCCCCGTCAACTTCGCCACACCTTCCATGGGCACGTTCATGACCGCCCCGGGTGCACAGTAGAGGTGACCTTCGCGGGTTGGCACCATTCTGAGTGCGTGCTTGACCCTGCCTTCACGCCTGGCGACCTCGCCAGTAGCAGCGTATCGCCCAACTTGGCTTTGAACGAAGCCAGTCAGCACGTCCGAAATCACAAAATCAATGAGGCGACCGTATCGCTCGCTCCGACTCTCCATATAAGCCGCAATGATCAGAGACGCAGCCGCAACACCACCAGTCATTTCTGCCGCCCACGGTGGTAGACGCTGGGGTGGCTGATCGTATTCGCCCGTAAGGCTCATAAATCCGCTCCTTGCCTGGAGCGAATCTTCATCCCAATTCTGCGGTCCGTCCATCCCAAAACCGCTAATCACGGCGACAACTGAAGGCCCATCGACATTGGCTATGGATGCATCGCCGATCACGATGTCAGACGAACGGACAAGGCTTTCGAGCGACTCATCGACGATCTTTTTACCGTGGTCCAAGAAGGCATCCCCGCCGCCGTTGGAATCACCCCAGCGGTACTCGGTGGCTCGGTCGCCGACTCGCCTAACATCCCAGCCCAAATCCACGAATTGCTTCGCGGCCGCGGCCACGGCAACAGAACCCGCTACTTCCAATACACGGCGCCCCGGAGGTCGATGCGATTTCTTGCGGCGGGACCAAGGCGACTTCACTTCGATCGAGTCAAAATGACCCCAGTTGCGCTCACGTTGATCAACTCGACTGAGCAGCCCCCTCTCGATGGCAAGGGAGGGATCAGGGTCTGGTTTTATCCCGAAACGCAGTTGCTTTTGTCCGACGACCCCGTCGAGCACAAGGTTTTCGATTGCAGACGATTTATAGCCGGCAATTTCTTTCAAAATTTCTTCGTTATGCTCCCCGATAGCGGTGGCCGTCCAGACCGAGTCAACGCCCCCACCCCACACTGGACCCGATGTCACCTGCGTCCCTGCAACCGCAAAACATCCCCTACTCCAACGGTCGTAGTCTCGGACAACGTCCGCGATATCGGCAGTCTCAATGTTGACGCTCGCGCTGAGGGAGGGCCGTTTCGCGCGCTTTGAGCGTTCAGCTACCACCGTCCCAATATGGCTGATGCCCGTCTCGTATAACGAAACCTCCACGTGCCGAGGTCCCGGTCGTTCAAGCCGTTCATCCAATGCCCCGAGCAAGGCCACCAAGAGATATAAGCCACAGACATGATCCGCGTACGTGATCGTTCCGGGTCGTCCAGGCGTGTTGGAACCCGGCTCTCCGATCATGCTGTTCTGCCCAGACATGGCTTCCGCGCCTGGCCCAAATAACGGTCTATCTTTCCACGGACCCGTCGTCCCAAATCCGGTTACCGAACAATAGACAACGTTATCGTTTACCTGTCTGATCTGGTCAAAGTCGATTTGGAACTGACGCATGACCCTCGGAGTAAAGTTGTGCGCGACCACGTCCACGTTTGCCGCAATGGCGCGAAAAACGTCAGGACCTCCCGCTTTCGAAAGATCTAACCCAACGCTCTTTTTGTTACGAAAATAGTGAATGTCTTGGAGAAGCGGGGCACCGCGCGCATGGGACTGAATGCGAATCACTTCCGCGCCCAAATCCGCCAAATGTCGAGTCGCAAACGGTAGCGCAGCCGCTTGTTCCATCGAAAGAACCGTTATTCCAGTAAGCGGTTTCACGATCCCCAATGAACCCAATTCATTTCGGCGCGTGGTCCGAGTTGGAAACGGAAGATATCCCCCAATCGATCAGCTCCGAGGATTTGACCTACAGAGTAAAACAAGTCTGTCCTCGAACCGTCACTTTCGTTCTCATGTTTTATCCAACCGATCAATGGTGAGCAGGATTGAAACAAACCATAGTCTTTTCACTTAACGTCCATTCTGGTGGATTAAGTTCTATACCCTCTAACAGAGCTGGATATAGGGGTTCCGCGACATCAACGTAAAACGTTACCACTCTGATCTAACCGGGAGTACTGTCGATGCCTCTTGATTACTCCAATCAATCTTTGGCGCTTTTTTTATAATGGCCCGAATCACAAAAACTCAGGACACCCGATGAAATACCTTCATACGATGGTACGCGTTACAGATATAGACGCTTCACTAGATTTTTATTGCAACAAACTCGGACTGGAGGAACTCCGTCGTATCGACAACGAGGCCGGCCGGTTTACGCTTGTATTTCTCGCTGCGCCCGGCGATTCAGATGCACAGGTCGAATTAACCCATAACTGGGATCCGGAACCCATGAACGGCGGTCGCAATTTTGGGCATCTCGCCTACAGTGTCGAAAACATCTATGCAACGTGCCAACGGTTGTTGGACGGTGGAATCACTATTAACCGCCCTCCCAGGGACGGCTACATGGCGTTCGTTCGTTCGCCCGACAATGTCTCGGTTGAAATATTGCAGCACGGTCAACCGCTCGCCCAAGAGGAGCCATGGAAGTCAATGCCGAATACGGGCGAATGGTAAAGACAGTCTCGAACTTGAGAGATGTGGCGATCGAATAATGTGAAACGGCCTTACACACTCAGACCATTAGAAGCGGGTTAGCTCTGTTATTCTGTCCGTCCAATTCATGTACCGCGGTCGTACCTTATGTCGTTGTCGTTAGGCGTCCACATCGGACAACAAAATCTATCTATGGACGATCTCCGCGCTCTGTGGCGAAGACTTGACGACGCAGGTGTCGATTGGATTTCTGTATGGGACCACCTCTATGAGGCTCCTTATCAGGGCGGTAACGAGTCACACTTTGAAGCACTATCGACCCTGGCCGCATTAGCCGCCGATACCCAACATGCCCGCATTGGCTGCCTCGTGTTTTGCATCGGCTATCGAAATCCGGCTTTGTTAGCCAAGGCAGCGACCACGCTCGATCACATAAGTAACGGTCGTTTTGAGCTGGGTCTCGGAGCGGGTTGGCATATATGGGAAGCTGTGGCTCACGGATATCCTTTCCCCGACATCGGGACGCGATTGGATATGCTTGAAGAGGGGGTCGAGATCATCCGTCAAATGCTGACGCAAGAGAGAACAAGTTACTCGGGAAAACATTATCAAGTCGATGAAGTGAGTTGTTTGCCACGTCCCCAACAATCGAAACTTCCGTTATGGATTGGAGGCAGAGGGGAAAAACGCACCCTTGAACTTGTTGCTCGCTACGCCGATGGGTGGAATGCGGCCTATGTCGGCCCGGAGGAGTTTAAGCACCTGAATGAAGTGCTTGAAGAGTGGTGCTCAACACACGGCAGAAATTCATCGGAAATTAAGCGCGGAGTCAACGTCGCGTTTGCCATGGGCATTGATCAATCGAGCGTCGCATTACAACAAAAAGCGTTGCACGATTCCTGGGGGAATGCTGCGGCTAACATAAGCGAAGGGGCCCTATTGTGTACTCCCGAGGCCGCATCCGAAAAAATTATCGAATACTTCGAAAGCGGAGTGGACGAGCTCAACATCGCCTTGCGCGCTCCATGGGATGACGCGGCTCTCGAGGTCTATCTTGAAGACGTCATCCCTACGGTCAGAAAAGCCACAGAAT
>CAJWCW010000100.1 GCA_913030615.1 uncultured Gammaproteobacteria bacterium
TTTTCGGAAGGATGACAAAGTGGACCCGCTGATCGGTTGAAGATCGAAGTTGCAAAAAATTTTGTTCAAGGTCGCATTCAAAACTCGCGGCGCGGGCATTGCTTGAGGACGTTTTGATAATAACAGGCTCGTTCGATTCAACGCGCTTTAGTTCCGGGAAAATTGTCAACGATTCGCCGTGAAGCTCCATGAGTGTTTGGTTGTTACGGCCTCTTGAAAGCCGTACTTGACCAGTGAAGTGAATCGATGTTCTAGGACCCATCGCGTCACTAGGCGGCGCGTTTTGGGAGCTTAAATGCCGTTTGATCTCTCCGAGCTTCGAGTAAATATACCAGGCAGATTCACCGGGCTGATGGAAGGTCAAGGAAGGTTCTACCAGAGTCGAGTGACCCGTCGCCGCATGCTGGCTGATCGCCTTTGACGATATGGTGTATTGGTGTAGACCATGCGAACCAAACTGGCTGATTCTCGCGTTTTCAAGGTAAAGATTAGGCCGATCCGACAATTCTGGTGGTAAGTTAGGTTGCAACAATTCTTCGTACTCCAATCCCCAGAAGGCGAGGAATGTGGCGACGACGAGTCCGGCGATCAAGTACCAGCGTGTCACTCGTTTCCTTCGAGACGGGAAGCGAGTATAAGTTCGCACACTTCTCGCACTGCACCCTCGCCCCCCTTTGCTTTCGTGACGAAATCGGCACTTTTTTGTACTTCTACACGCGCGTCAGCCACGGCAATCCCGAGGCCGACGTTTTGAAATAGAGCCAGGTCGGGTAGGTCATCTCCCACATGGGCCATATGTCGAGGTTGGATACCGCTTTCTCGGCATAGTTCCTCAAGCACTTCATCTTTCTGGGCGACGTTTTGAAAAAGAAAGCGAATATTCAATTCTTTGGCTCTTCTCTCGACGGCGTCCGACGTACGTCCAGAAACGATGGCGATCGAGATGCCTTCCAGTTGGATTTTCTTGATTCCGTAACCGTCATGGACATTGAAAGCCTTCATTTCAATCCCCGCGGATCCGTAGAAAAGCCGTCCGTCGGTCAAGACTCCATCCACGTCGAGAATGAGCATTTCAGTTCTAGCTAGCTTTGAACGAAGATCTTTGTTCACACGGACGCCTGCGTAATATAGAGGATCACGTTATAGCCTAACCAGATAGTGAGCATTAAAGCTCCTTCGAGTCGCGAGATAGATCCGCGACAAAGAGCAAAAATTACGAGAGCAAGGGTCAAGGTGGTCATTGCGCCGTAATCCCTCCATAAAACAACCGAGTCAATTCCGATCGGGTGCATTAGGGCGGGCACGGAGAGAACAGCCAGAACATTGAGAATGTTTGATCCGACAATGTTGCCAATTGCAATATCAGCGTGCCCTTTAACAGCGGCACTGACGCTCGCCGCGAGTTCCGGCAAGCTCGTACCGATAGCAACTATTGTTAGACCTATAATGAGCTCGTCAATGCCTAGTAGCTGAGCTATTTTTGTAGCCTCTTGCGTCACAAGCTGGGCTGATAAAAGTAAGAGTAATAAGCCGAAAATAAGCCAAAGCACCCCTCTATGCGTGGGCATAGCAGGTATTTGATCCAATTCATCATTCACAGCGCCGTGCAATTGCGGCTGCAGTCGTTGTTTGGTGAACATCAGATAGAGAATTAGGCCCAGCCCTGCTAATAACAACAGCCCGTCCAGCGATCCCAGGAAAAGGTTAGCGAGGCAAAAGAGTCCGAGCAAAGTCGCGCCGATAAGCCAGCGTACTTCGTTCTTAACTATCTCGTGGGAAAATGGCAATGGGGCTGCAATCGCTGTGACGCCGAGTACGAGGCCGATATTGGCAATGTTAGATCCAATGGCATTTCCGATTGCTAGTTTGGGAGCAGCTTCGAGTGATGCTGAAATTGCGACCAGTATTTCGGGCGCCGAAGTGCCGATCGACACTATTGTAAGACCGATTACGATCTTGGAAACGCCAAGGTTGGCCGCGGTGACCGCTGCTCCCGATACGAAACGTTCGGCGCTCCATACGAGGAGTATTAAGCCGACGATAAGAATGGCGGTGGACTGCAACAAAATGAAAGTGAATTACTAGGAAGTGAAGTCGGAAGGATTGTAGCAAGACTCTCGAACACACAATTAAGGCGCTGTTATAGTGGGCACGCACAGGCCCGGTGTCAGATGGTCGGTCGCATCAATTTAGGCGTAGAACAGATATGGAGACCGAACTCAGAAAGAGGCTTGAAATTGAATTTACTAGCGCCGAGATTACTGTCGATATGGATGGCAATCGGGCAGCTATTCGAATCATTGCTGATGTTTTTGAAGGCCTCGCGCCTGTCAAGCGTCAACAAAAGGTCTACCGCTGCATAGCCGATCTCATTGAGTCTGGAGCGTTGCACGCGGTCACGATTAAAGCGCTCACTCCGCGCGGTCTTTAGCCAATCGTTTTAGAGAGAATTTTGTGGATAAATTGCTGATAAGGGGTGGAAACCCCCTGACGGGCACGGTCACTATTTCGGGCTCAAAGAATTCTGCCCTGCCGATTCTTGCAGCTTCAATTTTGTCGGAAGAATCGCTTCGAATAGTGAATGTCCCCCACCTCAATGATGTGACGACCATGATCGAGCTCCTTGGAACGATAGGCCTAGATGTCACAGTTGAAGAAAATATGACGATTGAAGTCCGCACTCGGGATATCGTGAATCTCCGAGCGCCGTATGATCTTGTTAAGACGATGCGGGCTTCGTTCCTCGTTTTGGGACCGTTGCTGGCAGTCTATGGTCACGCCGAAGTATCGCTACCAGGAGGTTGCGCGATTGGCCCCAGACCCGTTGACCAGCACCTCAAGGGATTGTCGGCGCTCGGCGCTGACATCCAAGTTGAAGAGGGTTATGTCGTTGCAGACGCAAAGAAAGGGTTGATCGGAACAACAATAGACATGGACGTAAAAACGGTTGGAGGTACCCAAAATTTGATGATGGCGGCAACGCTTGCGCGTGGTGAAACCACTATCCGCAACGCTGCGTGTGAACCTGAGGTGACAGAACTCGCAGCATGTTTAGTGGCGATGGGTGCGCTAATCGAAGGAGCCGGTACAGATACTCTAACGATAGAAGGAGTAAGTTCTCTCCAAGGAGGAGAATTCCGAATCATGCCTGATCGAGTAGAAACAGGGACGTATTTGATTGCTGCAGCAGCTACTCACGGGCAACTCTTGCTTCGGAATACGTGTCCCGGACACGTCAAAGCTGTTACTAACAAACTTCAAGAAAGTGGCGTTTCGATTACGATGGATGATGATTGGATAAGACTGGATGCGGGGGCGCACGATCTAACCGCCGTCGACATCTGTACTGAGCCCTATCCAGGATTTCCGACAGACATGCAAGCACAGTACGTTGCCCTTAATGCCATTAGTAAGGGTACCAGTCGTATAACCGAGACAATCTTCGAAAATCGGTTCATGCATGTTCATGAATTGGCCAGGTTAGGTGCAGACATATCGTTCGATGATAAAACCACAGCCATCGTAAGGGGGGTAACGGGACTCCGGGGCGCTCCCGTGATGGCGACAGATTTGCGAGCATCATTCAGCTTAGTTATTGGAGGTCTGGTGGCGGACGGTGAGACCCTAGTGGACAGGATTTACCACATTGACAGGGGATACGAGTGCATTGAGGAAAAATTGCAGTCGATTGGGGCCAACGTACAACGTCTTTCGTCGGATTGAAATCAAGGCAAATTCTTGATCAACATATTAAGAATCGATACCGACGAAGCTGATTTCGAGAATGTTCTGGGAAACCTTCTCAAGTGGGAGGCCCGCGAGGACGCGACAATCGAGATCAGGGCTAAAGCCGCCATCGATAGGGTCAGGGCAGAGGGTGACGGAGCTCTCATAGCGTTGACCGCAGAATATGATCGCTTTGAAGTCTCGTCGATGGAGCGATTGACGGTCTCTCCAGGTCAATGTCGTGAAGCATACGAACTACTTGTCAACTCCGACAGAAAAGCTCTTGACGAGGCGGCTGCGCGCATTAAGTCGTTTCACGAGGCGGAAATTGACGAATCTTTTGAGACTGAGGACGAACACGGTAATGTTCTGGGGTACCGAGTAACGGCCATACAACATGTAGGCGTATATGTACCGGGTGGTCAGGCCGCTTATCCGTCTTCAGTACTTATGACAGTGATTCCCGCACGTATCGCTGGGGTTCGCGAGATCACCGCTGTAGTGCCAGCTCCCATGGGTGAATGCAATCGTCACGTGCTCGCGGCAATGCACGTGGCGGAAGTCGATCGGATATACACTATTGGCGGTGCGCAGGCGATAGCTGCGCTCGCGTATGGAACAGAAACAGTAAAGTCCGTAGATAAGATTGTCGGACCGGGAGGGGCATTTGTTGCGGCAGCAAAACGATTGGTCTTTGGACCTGTAGGAATTGACGCTATCGCCGGTCCTACGGAAGTTCTGATAGTTGCTGACGGGTCCGTTTCCGCTCAATGGACGGCCCTGGATTTGTGCGCCCAGGCAGAGCACGATCGTAGTGCCCAGGCAATTCTGATTTCCCCGAGCCGGGCGTATCTCGAAGCAGTGTATCGTGAGATCGAAAAGTTAATGCCTGGTCTCGAACGAAACGCAATAATAGAAAGATCCTTGGAGGATCGTGGCGCATTTATAAAGTGCCGTGATCTTGAAGATGCGATTTCGCTTGTCAATCGTTTTGCGCCGGAGCACTTACAGCTTGCCGTTTCGGAACCGGACGCGTTGCTGCCGCTAGTTCAGCACGCGGGAGCAATATTTATGGGTGCGTATAGCGCAGAAGCGCTTGGCGATTATTCGGCGGGACCGAGCCATGTACTGCCGACTTTCGGTTCGGCGCGCTACGCATCCGGGCTCAGCGTTCGTGAATTTCAGAAACGTAGTTCGATTATCCGATGTTCGCCTGAAGGTGCTAAGAAAATAGGTCGAATTGCAGCGACACTTGCCGATACGGAGGGTCTTACCGCGCACTCAGCGGCGGCTCGCGCTCGAGTCGAAGATCCGTGAACTAATGCTGAATAATTCGATGCCGGCAGTTTCATGGTTATTGTCGCGATGGGCACTTATTTGGTTTGATCGGCGTGAAGCCGCAAGAAAACGACGTTCCAGTTTCGCGCTCCCATCATTCTTTGTAGCGAGGACGATTAACTCGGAAACGCGGTGCCACGCGAACTAGAAATAATTCGTCCGGATAAGCGATATGAGCGGAGTATTGAGGCTGGTTACGTTGACGACGTTGAACAACGGAGAATTGTTGAAATCTTCACAGACCTCCACCACAGCATTATGCTTCGTTATTCGTCGCCTTCGCTATTATCACGCGTTAAGCATGGTCTAGGATTCACTGCGCCGGATCCTATTAGAGGCCTTTACCTCTGGGGTGGGGTGGGCCGTGGCAAGACCTATTTAATGGATTTGTTTTACGAATCACTGCAACCGGGTATGTCCGAACGACTGCATTTCCACCACTTTATGCGCCGGATTCACGAAGAATTGGCGTTGTTGGAGGGTACTGTGGATCCCATCGAAGCGGTCGCTTCCCGATTTGCTAGGTCCACCCCGATAATTTGCTTCGATGAGTTTTTTGTTTCGGACATTGGCGACGCGATGATACTCGGGGGTTTATTGGACGCTCTTTTCGCCAAGGGCGTTACGCTCATAGCCACGTCCAATGTGGCGCCGGGTAATCTTTATGAAAATGGCCTACAGCGAAATCAATTTTTACCCGCAATTGCGCTTATTGAGCGCCACATGCGCGTAGAAAAACTTGACTCGGGGACCGACTATCGGCTGAATTTCCTTCGGAAGCGCTCAGTATATCGAGTTGCAGGTACTGACGATCTATTCTCTGAGGACGAGTTCGCAACTTTAACGGGAGGAACATTTAAAGTTGGTGGGCACGTAATGGTCAATGGTCGTGATATTGCTGTTCGTTATAGATCGGAAGGGGCGGTTGGGTTTGAGTTTTCAGCCCTATGTGATGGGCCGCGCAGCGCGAATGACTACATCGAGATCGCGCGGCTTTTCCATACGGTTGTCATTTGGGGGATTCATCAGCTTGACGGGGAATGTGAAGGCCAGGCACGGCGCTTCATAAGTTTGATCGACGAGTTCTATGATCGCGGAGTGAAGGTTCTATTTAACGTTTCGGTGGAGGTTGAATCTTTATACGTCGGTTCGAAGCTATTGCGCGAATTCGAACGTACTCAAAGCCGCATTATCGAGATGCGATCGAACGCTTATCTATCGCGCCCGCATCGTCCGTAGCACCGGCTGATAGGGCATGGTTAGAGTTGTAAACAATTAGGGCGTGAACTAAGATTCGCGCTCCCTATTCTCCGGGTCCCGAAATGAAGACGGTGAGTGTGCGTCAACAAGATGTCGCGCATGACTGGTGTGTCGTTGACGCGACGGGTCAGACGCTTGGGCGTCTGGCAAGCGAGATTGCGCGTCGTCTCCGAGGCAAGCACAAGGCCGAGTACACGCCACATGTGGACACTGGTGATTACATTATCGTGGTAAATGCCGAAAAGGTCTTTGTTAGTGGGAACAAGGAAACGAAAAAAATTTATTACAGGCATAGCGGATATCCAGGGGGAATAAAGAGCACCTCGCTTAAGAAGTTGCGTGAGGCCAAGCCTGAAGCGCTGTTAGAGAAGGCAGTGAAGGGAATGCTACCCAGGAATCCCTTGGGTCGCGCGGTTTTCCGTAAATTGAAAGTGTATGCCGGCGATACGCATCCACATGGAGCGCAGCAGCCGAAAACGATGGTGCTAAGTTAAAGAATGGATGATTCGAAGTACGGGACCGGGCGTCGAAAAAGTTCTGCCGCGAGAGTATTTCTGCGGAGCGGTACCGGTCGAGTTTTAGTGAATAACCGAACGCTCGATGAATATTTTGGACGCGAAACCGCTCGCATGATTGTCCGACAACCTTTAGAGGTTGTGGATGCGGTCGATCAATTCGACTTGCGTATAACGGTCGAGGGCGGCGGCGGTTCAGGGCAAGCGGGAGCTATTCGGCTCGGTATAGCTAGAGCTTTGGTGGATTACGATGAAAAATTACGACTACCGCTTCGACAAGCTGGATTACTAACTCGCGATGCGCGAGAAGTAGAACGAAAGAAGGTTGGGCTTCGAAAGGCACGAAAGCGACCGCAATATTCGAAGCGCTAGGGATCGGGCCTTCGCTGTTAGCGTGAGGTTTCCATTTAAGCATTGTTCGTGCTGAGACACGGAAGCGTTCAGGATCGGAGATAATATGAGCCTTGTCACAAAACGGGCGTCAATGACGCTTTTCTCTGACCCGCGAGATCACTACAGTCACCGCGTACGGATGGTTTTGTGTGAAAAAGGGGTAACTGTCGATGTCGTAGATGTCGAACAATCACAGAAGCCCGAAGAGCTTTCGGAAATCAACCCCTATGGAACGCTTCCGACTCTTCTAGACCGAGAGCTGGTTTTGTACAAAAGTACGGTAATTATGGAGTACTTGGATGAGCGGTTCCCACATCCACCCTTGCTGCCCGTATACCCTGTCGCACGGGCTCAATGTCGTTTATTGATGCACCGCATCGAGCTTGATTGGAGTACGAGAGTCGATGTTTTAATGGCGGGTAGAGGACGAGAGGCTGCTATGGATAAGGCTCGAAAAGAGCTACGAGAAAGTCTTGCGGCCATAGCACCGGTATTTGCTGATCGCCCCTTTTTTATGAACGAAGAATTCACTCTGGTGGATTGTTTTGTGGCGCCTATTCTCTGGCGGCTGGATGCATTGGATTTGAAGATGTCAGCTCGCCAACTTAAGCCAATGCAAAAATATATGAACGAAATGTTTGAACGTGACACGTTTCAAGAGAGCCTTACAGAACCCGAAGTGGATATGCGCGAATAAAAGAGGCGGGTATAGCGGGTATATATGAAAGTGGGTTCTCGCGAAATCGGACAATGCGACATTTCGGTATACGGCTTGATCTCACATACCATTTAGACGAAACCGACGTACACAAAGTATCGTGCTGATTCAATCTACGTACTCGAGAATCTTGACCACCTTCTGAACACCGAAGACCGTTCTTACCGCCTCGACGGCGCGGCTTGCTTCATCTTGAGGAACCAAACCCATCAAGAAAACTACTCCGTTGTCGGTGACTACTTTGAATCGGCTTAAGTTCACATTTTGTGTCATCAACAATTTTGATCGCACCTTCGTGTTGATTAGCGCATCGCTAGCGCGAACTGTGATGCTTGTCGGGCCGCTTACCGTAATTTCATTGTGAATATGCTGTACGACGCGGATTTTGAAAATGGCCGACTCAACGAGTTTAACCAGCGCTGAGTTTTCGACCTGACCAGTCAAGAGAACTGTACGATTAAAGGAATGAACTGAGACATTGCCGGCATTAATTTCTGGTTCGAGTCTTCTGATTTGGCGATGTGCGATTCGTTGGATAAACCCGTCGTCAATTATTCTTCCTGGAGAGCGGGCGGTTGGGACGCTTTTAAAGGAGTTGCACGAGCTGAGGATCATCGAAACCAAAAGTAAACTGGTCACGGTGGGTTTAACAGACATGTGAAGCCTCGTTAAATGTTTGTTGACCGATTATAAGTTCGGTCGATAAAAACGGGTGTTTTTGGCCGACCTGCCAGATGTGGGAAGTGTTCTATTTTTCGGCCGCCGTGTATATATAGAACAGTTTCCTATTCACAAAAGAGATTGTGGGTGCCCACGCCGTTAATCGACGATTGAGAGAGGGCGGGCAATCCGTGAATTATTCGTTATTTGGCCCCAGGCGGGTACTCGCTGTATCAAACTGTTTCGACTTAGTTTTAGATTCCCGGTGGTTGCTG
>CAJWCW010000101.1 GCA_913030615.1 uncultured Gammaproteobacteria bacterium
ACATCCCCGGTCGCCTCATCGGTATCTCCATCGGCCAAGACGCCTTCAACCTCGCTAATCAATACTTCGACGGGCTGGTCGACTAAAACCTCCCCGGAAGGGTTATTCAGCGTGGTACCGTATCGACTATGACGACAGAGGAGAATGGCATGAGCGAAGCAACCCGACCCGAGCCTAGCGTAGGGAAACAACTGCCTAAAAAGCAATTCACGGTCACCAACGCGTTACTCAACGACTACTTCGAAGGTCTTGATTTAGAACGATCTCGTTTCGATAGCGGCGCCGCCCCTGTACCTACCATGATCGCCACGGATGCGGACAACTACTTTGGCGAGTCGGCATTCAGCCAACTACGTGGCCACCTATGGATGCGACAGGAATGGAGCTTCTGCAAACCGATGCAAGCGGGCGCGCACTACGAAACGGAAGCCTATATTGAGGACATCTACAAAAAACGAAATCGTACCCTGGTCAATACGGCGATCACGATGAAAGACGCCGCGGGAGATGATGTACTAAAGACCAATCACCACCAATCCTTCCTTCTGGACGAACCCGTTGACCAAGTAGAGTTTCGCGAACCCAGCGAGAAGCAAGGCGCTCGAAAATTTATCGTGCCCGAGGGAAGGCCTCTTGAAGGTCTTGAAAAGACGATTACGCTGGAAATGTGTGGACAGTACTTTCACGGGAGCAAGAGCTACCACACCGACAAGCAGGCATCGCTCGAGTTAGGTTTTCAGGAAGTGGTGATAGGTGGTCGAATGACAATGGCCTACATCGGCCATCTTCTGGAATCCAACTATGGCGATCGTTGGTTCAGCACGGGGAAACTTGACGTCAAGTTCACTAACCCTTGTTGGCCAGATGACGTGATATCCGTTCAAGGGATTGCGATGGGCCCCATCGACGACGATCCATCCCGCGAAGGTGTCTTTGCTTGGATCGAAAAGGAAGATGGAACCATCGTCTTAATTGCCAACGCCAGCGTTGCGATGGCTTGATACAAGGCCTTAAGGAATCCGTGGCCTGAGTACGGCAACGAGTCTCCCTGCTCTAGGTTCGGCGGTTGGTACTCAACCGACCCGAGGTAGATAGCCACGACCGAAACATTCGTGGTGTATCTATACGTTTTTTCGAGCCCCTCGATCGCCACCCAGGAACCACTTATTACGAGTGATCCTCGGTGACGTCGTATAGAACGCGCTCAAACTCTTGCAATACCGAAATCGTCTCATGATCGTAGAAGGGAAGAATCTGAGTCGCGAGAATGACGCAAATATCGCTCGTCCGATCAATCCAAAAGTACGAATTAAAAATCCCTCCCCAAGAAGCGCTGCCGGGCGCCCTGCCGTTCGGCGTTCCATCCGGATGAAGTAAAAAGCCCAGCCCCCAGCGGCCTGTCGCACCGAAAGCCATGTCGATCGGATTGCTCATATTGGGCATCTGCGTATCAGCAACACCGGCATCAAGTACGCCAATCTGGTTGGTAAACATTTGATTCACCGTCGCCCGACTCAGGACGCGATGACCATCCAGTTCTCCACCGTTTAATAGCGCTCTGAGCAATCGACTGTAGTCCTTAACGGTCGAGCTCAGTCCGCCGCCACCATTGTAAAAACGCGTTGATTCATAATGGCCAGGTGCCGCTTGTTCAGGTAGCTCCGCTAAGCCGGTCGGGCCGCGTCCGAATTGCGTCATGACACGATCCATTGCGACTTCCGGAATATCAAACGCGGTATCGATCATCTCGAGCGGTCCAAAGATGTGCGAACCGAAGTACCCCATCAGGTTTTCTCCACTAACCGCTTCTAGGAGCAAACCGGCCCAATCAATACCTATACCGTATTCCCAGCGTTCACCGGGGTCGAATGCAAGCGGAGCGTTTAGCGCCGGTCTACCGGCAAACAACGACTCGACCAAACCACGCTGTAACGCTTCGAACGCATTGGCATTCCAAACCTCGTAGACGTAGCCGGACGTGTGGGTCAGAAGCTCACGCGCTGTCGGAACCGACCGTGCCGGACGAAGGCGTGGCGAACCATCGTCCGCAAATCCTTCGAGAACCTGAATAGATCGCAGTTCGGGTAGATAACGGTCAACGGGGACATCCAAATCGAGATCTCCAGCTTCCACCTGTTGCAGAACTGCAATGGTCGTCACCAGCTTGGTCATGGACGCAATATTGAAAAGCATGTCCGGTTTCATCGGCACGCCAGCGCGTGCCTCGCCTGATGCGTGTTGGAAGCGAATTCCTTTGTGATCGGCGACGAGTGCTACAACGCCTCTCAAACGCCCACTCTCAGTCGATCGGTCAAGAACATCCCGTAATTCTTCCGTCGCCATATCGGCGCCGGAGCTATTGGATTCCCCCATCGATCCGATCAACTTGCTCAGAAAACGCTTCACAACAGCACTCACCCTATTTTCGTGAAATAACCAAACCCCTGTTGGCCAGAGATTACTGCGACTCCGCTCGTATACCTCTCGGCGGCGTCTTTGTCAGAAGACTGGTAGACAGGGTACGTAGTTGATGGGGCAGCGCCAGCATCGCTGGCGTCGCCACCAAGGTGAGCAGGGTCGCAAAGCTGAGTCCAAACACGATCGCCTGAGCCAAGGGAACCCAAAAGCCGGACACCGAACTTCCGTAATACGCCGTGCGGTTTACAAAGTCGATCGACCAATTACTTGCCAACGGCAACAAGCCAAGAACCGTGGTAACCGCCGTTAAGGACACGGGACGCAGACGATGTGCACCCGTTCGTACGATAAGCGAAATGTAGTCGAGATCCGGCTCTTCACGTCGCATACGGTTGTACGTGTCGATCAGAACGATGTTGTTATTAACGACAATTCCGGCCAGCGCAATGACGCCTATTCCAGTCAAAATAGCACTAAACGGCGTTCCCGTGACCGCAAGTCCCAGAAGGACTCCGGCGGTCGACATCACCACAGCAAACAAGATGAGCGACGCCTGATAGAAACTGTTGAACTGCGTCACCAGCAACACAAACATCAGTAAGACCGACATGATCATCGCTTTAATAATGAAATCCATGGATTGATTTTGTTCTTCATTCGCTCCGCGAAAATCAATACCCACTCTGGAATCAAACGCCTGAGCATCGAGCCATGCTTGGATTTCGTCGACTTTGTTATCCGCTAACACTCCGGGCATCACATTGGCTCGGATGTATTCAACGATTTTTCCGTCGATCCGCTGAACGGTGTCCACATTCGGAACAGCCGCTCGCGTCACGAAATTCGAAATTGGAACTCGCCCATTCGGCGTGGCGAGTGTTAGCTCATCGAGTGCCCTGAATCCCCGTTCACCGTCTGGATAACGGACACGAATATCCACGGCTTCATCTGCGCCATCCGGTCGGTATTCGCCGACTTTTAATCCATTCGTGACGAGTTGCACTGCGATACCAACGAGCGTCACATCAGCGCCATACAGCGCTGCCTGAGCTTTATCCACAATCAGAGTCCACTCGATACCTGGGAGGGACCGCGTATCGGCAATATCGCGCAAGCCACTTACTTCCGTATCAAGATATTCACGCACCTGGGCGACCACCGGTTCAAGAATTCCGCGATGGTTCGATGAAAATTGAATTTGAACATCCTTACCAACGGGCGGACCCATCTCTAATTCTTGCACCTCGACGACGATCCCAGGAATTTGAGCGGTCTGTTGACGGATACGATCAATGATTTCCGCACCCCTAAGCTCTCGATCTCTTTGCTCATGGAACTGCAAGTACAACGAACCCACGCTATCCTGAGCGCCACCCCCACCCGTCCAGCCGTTGCCTACTCCGGCGGTTCCGGTGTTCATGTTGACTTCCAATATGCCCGGAATATCTAAAATAGTTTGTTCAACTTCGCGGACGATTTGATACACCTCGTCCGCCGCAAGATTGCCGCGTGCACGAACGTTAATGTGGGCAAACGTCGGATCATTTTCGGTAAAGAACGTCATGCCCGTCCCCCGGACATAAAAGAGTCCGAACGAAATGATCAATGTGAGAATCGTAATCGCCATCGTGACCACGGCGTATCGACTGGCCAATGTAAGCAACCGCGCATACGCACCCGTAACACCAGCCAGCTGTGTTGGATCGCCTGATTCAAGTTGTTTTAAGTCCGCAACGGCCCGCTGATTTCTCCGGCTCGCTCGTCCAACGAGCGAGCCAATCGTCGGACCGAAGACCAAAGCGTAAAGTAGCGACCCCGACAAAACCGCGAACACGGTGACGGGTAGATAGCGCATGAACTTTCCGGCAACACCGGGCCAGAATATCAACGGTAAAAATGCAGCCAAGGTGGTGGCCACGGAAGCTGTCACGGGCCAAAACATGCGGTCAACGGCAAGCGTGTACGCGTCCCGTCGATCAAACCCTTCCACAAGTTTTCGATCAGCGTATTCGGTAACAACAATCGCCCCGTCAATGAGCATGCCGAGCCCCAGCAACATGCCGAACATGACCATGAAATTAAACGTATAGCCGAGCTGATGAATAAAGATGAGGGCAAATAGAAACGCTACCGGAATGCTAGCCCCCACGATAATCCCGCTTCTAAAGCCCATCGCCGCGACCACCACAATCATGACAAGGAACAGGGCCGTGACGATATTGCCCTGCAGCTCGGTCACTTGCGTCTGCGCGTTTGGAGCTTGGTCGTTGGTATAAAGCATGCGGACGTTAGCCGGCAATCGGGAACGATAGGTCTCCGTTACGGCTTTAACCTGTTGGACCGTATCGATGATGGACGCATTGGTTCGTTTCAATACATCAATCGTCATCGAAGGATTCCCGTCGACGTGCGCGTAGCGCACGCGGTCTTTAAAGGTTCGACGCACCGACGCGACGTCGGCTAACGTGATGACAGAATCGCGAGTCGATCGGACGGGTATGTCGAAAATATCGCCCGCGGACTCAATAACGCTGGGCACTTTGATTGACATCCGTCCTTCACCCGTATCCAGTGAACCCGCCGGCACCAATCGATTGTTGCGCACGATCGTACTGATCAACTCTTCATTGGAGATTTGGTATACATCGAGTCGTGTCGGATCGATCACAATTTCCAGCAGTTCTTCTCGATCACCTTGTAGACGTCCTTCAAGTACGTCCGGTATCGCTTCAATGTCGTCACGTATTTCGCGCACCAAGTTGTAGATAGTCCGCTCAGCCACATCGCTGCCAAGCAAACTAACCTGGATGATGGGCATATCATCAGCAACAATTTCACGAACGTACGGCTCTTCTGCCGTCGTCGGGAATTCGGGCTTGGCCCGATCGACGGCCTCCCGCACATCGAGAAGTGCCTCATCCAGGTCATAATCGGCGACAAATTCGACCAACACCGTGCCACTTCCTTCGGAGGCGAATCCAGTCACCTCGTCAATACCTTCAACTGCACGCAGCTCGGTCTCCAAAGGCATTACCAAAAGACGTTCAGCGTCCTCCGGCGAAATTCCTTCGTGGTAAACGTCGACCAAGAACATCGGCACCTCGACGTGCGGTTGCGATTCGACAGGGATCGACAAGCGTGCCGATATCCCGGCAATAATGATGACTGCCATCACCAACAGGGTCGTTCTAGAACGATTAATCGCCGCCCGGATGAGCTTGCTGGTCATACGTCGTCTAGGACGTTGAGGTGGCCAACACCGATTGGTTTGGGATCCGGCGTCGCGCTATCGAAGGTCCTGCTGCCCGATCGTAATTCACGGGAAATTTCCATGTCTAACGCGGTGGGTATGTATTCTTCGAAAACTGGATCGGCATAGTCACCCAACGAAACCAACTCTTGCCCGACGGTAATGAGATGCGTCGTGCTCGGAAGGCCCGTGACCCATACGCCGTCTTCATCGTCGTCAAACACATCGACCCGATGAAATTCGACAACATTGTCGTGACCCAGTGTCCGCACTCCTATCGCACCTGTTTGGTCAAGCGCAAACAACGATGGATTGATCTTGTGGGCAGTAATCGTGGCCACTGGGATTACAACTTCTGTCGTAATCCCCGAACGCACGGTGTGGTCCCCATTTTCGACCTGGACTTCGACACGGTACGTACGCGTCGTCGGGTCGGCTTGTTGGCCAACGAACGTAATCGGACCCATCACGAAGCTACCGTCGCTTAAGACACCGGTCGCCACGATGCCAGGATGGAGTTGATGGACGTCGCGTTCCGACACACGCGCTCCAACAAGCATCGGATCAAGATCGATCACGGTGGCGCAACCTCCGCCCGGCACAAGGTAATCGCCTACTTCCGCATGCGTCTCTTCGACAATGCCGTCAAAGGGGGCGCGTATATAAATTTTCTTGAGGTCCAGGGAACTCGTTGTCAACGCAGCTTCGGCCGCGGCCAGCTTGGCCTTCGCTTTAGCGATCATGGTTCGCGATTGAAATCCCTCGACCTCAAGACGTTTACTTCCTTCGTATTCGATTTTTGCCTCGTCGACGGCTTGCTCGGCATGGGCCAAACGCGCCAGGCGATCATCCGTTGATAGGAGGCAGAGAAGGCTTCCTTCCTCTACATACACGCCGCGTTCGACCGCTCGCTCTACGACACTACCCGTGGTTTCAGCTCGCACCTGGACCGCCCGCTTATGCTCCGTTCGACCCCTAAGGCGCACGTTTCGGGTACGCAATGTGGATTCAATAACGCGCGCTTTAACACGAGTTCGAACCCGGTCCTTGTTCGTCTCGGCGTAACGAAGATTCTTTTCATTTAGAGTCGACGCAACGTTATTTTGTCGATCGTCCCGAAACAATCCGGACCCGAGCCACAAAACCCCGAGTAAAGCGATAACGCCAGCTGCTACATAAGTGTGCCGCATATCGTTAGTTAGCCAGTGAGATTTACTGACTCTAACATGTTTAACCATCGTCAATTCGAGCCCTACGCTGCATCACAGATGAACAAAGGTCTCGGCGCGCCAACAGTCGCGTATACTCACTGTCGTCATCCAGTTAGAGACGCGTTGGGGAGGGTGTTTTGACGAGCAATACCATACAAAGCGTGGCCGAGTTACGCGAGGTGATTGGGGAAGAGATCCCAGGGCTTCATGAAAAGAACATGGACCATGTGGATCAATTCGCACGGGAATTCATCGAGAAGAGTCCTTTTATCGTGTTGTCGACGGCGGACGAAATCGGACGTATGGATGCTTCGCCCAAAGGAGACGCCCCAGGATTTGTTGAAGTATTGGACGAACGCACTCTGTTAATTCCTGATCGACCCGGCAATAAGCTCGCGTACGGTCACCAGAACATCCTGTCGAATCCAAATGTCGGCATTTTGTTTATTGTCCCGAATACGCGGGAGACACTCCGAATCAATGGCCATGCGGAACTGTCGTGTGAGCCAGATCTTTTGCGACAACTAGCAGCACGCGACAAACCGGCGACGCTCGCCATCCGAGTCTTTGTTGACGAGTGCTTTTTTCACTGCGGTAAGGCCATGTTGAGATCCAAGTTGTGGGACAGTGATACGTGGCAAGAAAACTACCGCGTCTCCTTCGGTGAAATCTTTGCTGCTCGAAAGACCGTGGGGCCCGATATCGCCCAATCGATCGACCAACGCATCGAGGCCGACTATCGCGACAATCTTTAAGCCTTAATTCGAGACGACCTTGGTCCGCGCAACAGACCTACCCGACTATGAACGTGAGCACCTCTTAGGTAAAAACCTCCCGCCTTTGGGCCCCCATTACTGGACGAAACACGCCAAACCGCTGGACGAAATGCGCGTCGCACTCATCACTACGGCTGGCATACATTTCCACGACGACGAATCCTTCGAGTTTGCTGACGCGAGCTTCCGCCCTATTCCAAGTGAGGAAGACTCCAGCAATCTCATCATGTCGCACAGTTCCGCCAACTTTGATCGCATCGGATTTGTCGAGGACGTCAACCTAGTTTTTCCCATCGATCGATTCAAAGAACTAGCAAATGCCGGCACCATCGGCTCGTTGGCGAGCCTTCATTACAGTTTTATGGGTGCTGGTCTTATGCCTGAAGCCTATGAGAAAACCACCGATCAGGCCGCCCGCCTGCTGAAACAAGATCAAGTGGACGCTGTCTTCCTGACACCCGTATGACCCAACTGCACACGCGCCGTGTGCGCGATCAGCTATTACCTTGAGCGGGCGGACCTCATGACCACCGGTATTAGTCTAGTGCGGGAAAATGCCGAAAGTATGCGACCGCCACGGTCGCTTTGGGTCAGCTTCCCGTTGGGCCACCCGTTGGGCGTTCCCAACGACGCCCAATTCCAACACCGCGTCATTGCCGCGGCATTGAATTTACTCGAACGTGGTCGAGGACCAGTATTAGAAGATTATCCCGTTGATGCACCCGAAGTGAGTCGCGAGACTGTACCCGCTTGTCCAGTCTCATTTCCCAACGTCGATAACAAGACCAACTGGCAGGCACGCCTCACGAGTGAACTTTCATCACTGAAACCCTGGTATGAACTGGGCAGGAGGCGTCGCGGAGGACGGACGCTTGCATGTGTATCGAACTTATCAATCGAAGAAAACCTCCGTAAGCTGGGCGAGTATCTGGACCTAGATCGTCTCCCAATCGACGAGCTGCATTGGTTCAAGCAGGCGATTGAGGACGCAAAGGTTTTCTATCTGGAGGCTATGACCGCACAGCCTGGAAACCACGATCCAATGCAGGTCAACCAAACGTTATGGCGCGAAACTCAACTTGGCGCTGGACTTTTCTTGTTCTACGAAGGGTTTCGAGCGCATCCAACGTTGCACCCTTTCGCGAGGTTGATCCTACCAAGGTCCGCTGTACGCGAAACGACCGGCTAGTGAC
>CAJWCW010000102.1 GCA_913030615.1 uncultured Gammaproteobacteria bacterium
AGCGTTGGCCTTATCGGGTCGATTAAACGTGATGGTAGCGACAGAACCATTTTTTTCTATGGTTAGGTTTTCGTAGGTCGTCATACCACTTTCCTCGGAAGCATGGGCCTCATGGTAGCGCATGTCCCGAACGACCCGAGATACTTATCAAGACTGGATGGTTCGAGGTGAGACCGATGTGGGGAACATGAAATATCGGTACGTAGTTGGTCGAATAGCATTGCCGACGCTCGACGCCCGGTTGAAAATGCACATTCTGCGGTAAAGATTCAGGGGCTTGAGTGGAACGCGATAACCCGACCTCACACACGTACTTTTCTCAACGGCTCCGATTGCATTACCTTGATTGGGGCAATGATTCGGCCGAGAGTATGTTGCTAGTGCATGGTATTCATGATCATTGCCATACTTGGGATTGGGTGGCGCAAGCGTTCCGCGATCAATATCACATCGTAGCTCCGGATTTTCGAGGCCATGGAGATTCGGAGTGGAGTAAAGGTAGCGCGTACACACATCTCGAGTACGTCTACGATGTAGCACAACTTGTTAGACAGCAAGAGCTTGCGCCAACGACCGTGGTCGCACACTCGCTGGGTGGAACCATAGCCGCCATGTACTCGGGAATATTCCCGGAGCTGGTGAAGCGACTCGTTATTGTTGAAGGAGTGGGTCTCTATCCAGGCAGATATTCAGGGGACCCAGCCGCTCGCCTCGGCCAGTGGGTCGACTCAAATTATTCACTCGCAGGTCGAATTCCGCGTCGCTACGAGTCATTAGAAGACGCGTTTCAGCGGATGCAGGAAACGAATCCCCATCTAACACCGCAACAAGCCCGGCACCTGACGATCCACGGGAGCAATCAGAATGAGGACGGGACGTACACCTGGAAATTCGATAATTACACCCGTGCGCACACGCCGTACGACATTCCCAGCGAAGATGTCATTGATCTATGGAAACGAATACGTTGTCCAGTGCTGATCATTAATTCTAAACAGGGCTATCCCCACCGCATTGGACAAGCTGGCACATTGGAACATTTTGGCGACGTTCGACTTATCGAAATCGATGAAGCAGGACATTGGACCCATCATGACCAACTGGACGATTTTGTCGAACTGGTCGCTGATTTCTTGGGGGGTTAATGAATTGATGCTTGTGTGGAAGGATGAGTAAAAGCGTCCTGGAGGGATCGACTCTAGCGGGTATCCGGGTCGTGGATGTTGGTGACCGTCTAGCGACCGCATGGTGTTCGCGCCTGCTCGCCGATTACGGGGCCGACGTTGTCTTGGTGGAATCGGATAAAGGGCACCTGGCGCGGCGACTCCCGCCTTTCGACGGAAGCGGCCAAAGTCTTATGGCGCGGTATGTCCTGGCCAACAAGAGGTCGGTTGGCCGTGAGAAGGTAGACCAGCTTATCGATGTAGCCGATGTAATCGTCACCAGTCTTGGCGATGGCGCGCGGCTATTCGAACGGAACCAAAATGCCGTTGTGTGTGCGATCACACCGTATGGCCAGACGGGGGAGCTAAAGGACTGCCTCGGTAACGATCTAACCGCCTATGCCAGGTCGGGGTGGGCACATTGCAACGGTTTTCTCGGAAGACCCCCTTTGAAGGGAAGCGGTTATCAGGCGAGCTATCAGGCGGGAACTTTAGCCTTTGGCGGCGTTGTTGCCGCTTTGATCGAACGATTCGCCACGGATGGATCGGGGCAATTGATCGACATTTCCGAGTGGGAGACCCTGGTTTCGACGTCGTCTCCAGCACCGTTGCGCTACCAATACTCCGACTTTCTTTGGCAACGAAGACGCGCGCCAGTGAACATGAACGAAGGGCCCGTACCCGTGGAGGATGGTTATTTTGCGTTACCCCTATCGCGGCCGGCCTTTTGGGTGAAGGCGATGCACCTCTTGGGGTTGCCCGACCTGGCGGGCGACGAGGACCTACAACAACCGGGTATTCGACCCAAACACACGGAACGCTTTGCGAAACGGGTCGCGGACGCGATGTTGAGTTGGACGCGAATGGACCTTTTTGCGGCACTTGGTGCAGAACGCGTTATCGCTGGGCCGGTTCTTAGAATGGACGAAATGGCCGATAACCCACAATTCGAAGCACGCGGATTTTTCAGAACGCCGCCTGGATCGAACCTGCGGTTCCCCGGACCTTTTGCGAGGACAATGGAATCCGTTTGGGAACTGAGACACGAGATGCCGAAACCTCGATCGAGCGAGGTCGAATTTGCGCCGCGTCGCTCGATCGCCGTTCAAGCCGTACGGTCCGGAGGCGAGGGCAAAGGGCCTTTGTCGGGCTTTCGTGGATTAGTTTTGACCCAGGCGTGGGCCGGAACGTACGCGACCCAAATGTTGGCGTTATTGGGCGCCGATGTTGTTCAAGTCGAAGTAAGGAGCCGCCTGGATAGTTGGCGTGGTTCGTACCGTAATCCAATTCCCCGTAATTTGGCGAATACCGACACGGCCCGACACGCGTGGAACTGCAGTCCACTCTATAACTCGGTCAATTTGAACAAGCGTTGCGTAACAATCGATTTATCAAAACCGGAGGGTAAAGATTTATTTACGGAGCTTCTTCCCCACTTCGATTTTGTAGCCGAAAATTTTTCACCGCGGGTAATGAATAAACTCGGAATCGGGTATGACGCACTGCAGGCGATCAAACCCGATATTGTCTTTGCGAGTCTGTCTGCTTATGGCGCGACGGGACCGTGGGCTAACGTGCCGGGAATCGGTGGAACGATCGAACCTTCGTCGGGGATGTCGGCGCTCTTGGGGTACGAAGGAGAGCAACCACAGAACTCGGGGCAAATGTATCCTGATCCGGTCGCGGGGTTGTGTGGATTTGCCGCAATCGCCTTGGCGTTGTTGCATCGCGACCGCACGGGGAAAGGACAGTACATTGACCTATCGATGCAAGAAGCGAACTTTTTGTTCATCGGGGATGCTTGGATGGAATATGAAATCAATGGCCATGTACGTGGACCGCAAGGCAATCGCCACCCTCTGTATGCGCCGCACGCTATATATCCGAGTTCAGGCGATGACGAATGGATAGCGATAGCGGCCGAAACTGAGTTGCATTGGCAACTCATTTGCGAGGTTCTTGAAATCGACGGACGACAATGGATATCCAACGAGGATCGAAAGAAACACGAAGATTCGATCGATGCACTTCTATCGTCGGCAACGGAAAAGCTCGATAGAGACGCGCTCGCCAATGAGCTCTGTCGTCGCGGCGTCCCGGCAGCTCCGGTATTGAGCCCTGCCGACATTG
This sequence comes from uncultured Gammaproteobacteria bacterium, assembly GCA_913030615.1. Lineage (GTDB taxonomy): Bacteria > Pseudomonadota > Gammaproteobacteria > Pseudomonadales > Azotimanducaceae > UBA11889. The sequence goes on from CAJWCW010000102.1 coordinate 3,294, forward strand.
TCGCAAATACGCAATTACGTGAACGTGGTCACATGGTACCAGTCGACCACCCGGAAACTGGCACGATGTGGCAGTCGGGATTGCCGATGTTATTCAGTCGGACTGAGGGAGGGGTGACGCGGCCAGCCCCGATGCAAGGACAGCATTCGTTTGAAGTGTTTGAAGAATTTCTGAGGATGCCGCGGCAACGATACGAGGAGCTTGCCGAGCAAGGAATCACGGGTAAAGGGGAGATAACCCGATGAGTTTTCATGACATTGAGTACGAAGTTGTTAACCGGGTTGCGCGGATTACCACCGCCCGTCCTGAGTACCGTAACGCGCAAAGTCGACGCTTGCTTGAGGAACTCGACGAAGCATTTATGACGGCGACGGATGATCAAGACGTACACGTCATCGCGCTTTTCGGACAAGGCGAGCATTTCTCTGGAGGACACGACCTGGGGACGCCAGACGAACGCGAAGATATGCAGAAGCGCCCTCTCCAGGAGGGTCTGCGTGGCCGTTTCGACCACTCGCGGGAGCAGTTCGTTGAAAAGTCGATGCGTTGGCGCAACGTCCCGAAACCCACCATAGCGGGGGTTCAAGGGTATTGCATATTTGGTGGTTGGATTGTCGCCAGCGCTATGGACATCATCTATGCAGGTGATAGCGCGATGTTTTTGGGGTCGAATTTCCAGTTTTTCACGGTGCCGTGGGACATACATCCTCGAAAAGCCAAGGAAGTTCTCTATGAGAGTCGTTTTATTGATGCGCCAGAGGCCCTCGAACTCGATCTCGTCAACCGGGTCGTGCCCGACGCCGAACTGCAAGCGTCGGTGTTGGAGTACGCAGAACGAGTCGCCACCAACGATCCGTTTCAGCTGCGTATGATCAAAATGGCGGTCAACCAAATGCAGGACACTCAGGGCTTCCAAGCTCATGTAAACGCTGCCCATCTCATGCATATCGTATCGGCGCAGGGGGAACGAGACCCTGACTACGCGCTAAAAGTACCGGAAGGTAAGCGACGCCCAATGGTCGAAAAAGCATTTGAGAACTATGAACTCCACAAGAAGCGGTAACAGTTCGACGCGGAGGGAATTGTCCGAGATCGAACGTGCTGACGTTCTTGCCCAACCGATTTCGGCGACCATTGCTTTTCTCGACGGCGAAGGATTTCCGAGGATGGTCCCGTGCTGGTTTCTCTGGACGGAGGAGGCTTTTCATACGACCAGCGACCCCGATAAATACCATGTCAAATGCTTATCCGCCAACTCGCGCGGGTCGTTTTGCATTGAGGTTGAGGATGTGACGCCTTCGCGTCGCTCGAATCGACAAGTCAAGGGAGTAGGACATTTTGAGATCGTTCAAGGGGGGGTTACAGAAATAGCGTCCCGTCTCTGGTCCAAGTACTTAGGAATAACGAGGGTGGCTGGTTTATCCAATTCGGGAAGGGTTGTTTTGAGGATGCGTCCCGATTCGATCTCAGCTCATGGCAGCGAACTGGCGTTCAAACGAAAATGAACCAAGCCCCTCACATCATTATTTTTAATCCGGATCAATGGCGAGGCGATGCGCTAGGTCATATGAACCATCCGGCGGTTAAGACGCCGAATCTAGACGCCCTCGTTGAGGCGGATGCGATATCGTTTCGTAACGCGTTTAGTCAGGCGACTGTCTGTACGCCGAGTCGTTGTTCGTTTATGACCGGCTGGTACCCTCACGTGCGAGGTCATCGTACGATGCATCACATGCTGAATGCGGAGGCGGGCGAACCGAATCTCCTGTCGGTGTTGCGCGACAACGATTACTTCGTTTGGTGGGGTGGAAAGAACGATTTAGTACCCGGTCAACTAGGCTACGACTCACACTGCGACGTCCACTTCAGACCGAGTCGAGCGGATTATGAGCGTTGGGGGTATACCCCCAGGGAAGGCTCCCATGGCGGTGATCTCGAATGGCGCGGCAAGCACGGGACTGACACTTTCTACAGTTTTTTCAAAGGTAAATTGGATCGCGCGGCGTCGGATGTATATTTCGATGGCGACTGGGCCATGCTCTACGGTGCGATGGACTTCATTCGGGCGTATGACGGAGATCAACCTCTGTGTTTATTCTTACCGCTCGGATACCCACACCCGCCATACTGCGTCGAAGAACCCTGGTTCTCGATGATCGATCGCGATGACGTTCCGCCCCGACATCAATACGAGCGCTGGGATGATAAGCCCTCCCTGCTTACGGGTATTCGAGATAAACAGGGCCTTGTCAACTGGTCGGAAGAACGCTGGACGGAATTACGTGCCACCTACTTTGGTATGTGTGCACGGGTGGATCATCAGTTTGGGCTACTCATCGAAAGCCTGCGCAATGCCAACTTATACGAGAATAGTGCGATTTTCGTGTTTTCGGATCACGGCGACTTTACAGGCGATTACGGTTTAGTCGAGAAGACACAAAACACCTTCCAAGATTGCCTGAGCCGGGTGCCGTTTATCGTCAAACCGCCCGCCGCCATGGCCGCTGTGCCAGGGATTCGGGAGCAACTGATTGAATTGATCGACTTTCCCGCGACCGTGTACGACTGTGTGGGGATAGAGCCGCCGTATTGGCACTTTGGGAAAAGTTTACGAAGCGTTTTGGCCGATACTGACGCTATTCATCGCGATGCGGTCTTTTGTGAGGGAGGCCGACTGCGGCAAGAGGTTCACGCCAGCGAGCGTGAGAGTTCCAGTGGGATGGGCGGGTTGGGGCTCTATTCCCCTCGTATCGAGCTACAACTTCGTGAAGACGATGTTTTCCCCCACTCGAAAGCCACGATGTGTCGAGACGATCAATTTAAATACGTACGGCGGGCGTATGAAACAGACGAGTTCTATGATCTAGGGTCGGATCCGGGTGAAACCACCAATTTGATAAATGAACCGAGTAGTGCTCGTAACATCGATCGGTTGAAGGAACGTATGCTCACCTGGTACATGGAAACGTGCGACGTGGTTCCGTTAGCAGCGGACCAACGCAATTTCCCGCGGTAATCGAGGGCGCGTCATCTTCAGCCATTAAAGACTTGCTCCTCAAGATACTCGCTAACCGCATCGACGGTCCCTCGAAAGATAATTCGCGCGCTTTTTTGTTCAAGTTGATAGTCGTACATCGGGTCGTAATAGTTGGTCAGTAGCGAGTGGATCCATTGGAGGTGCGACTCTTTATTCCCAGTATTAAACCCTTCTTCCATGAGCCCCAGGAGCTCGCGGTAACGCGCGTCTCCCAGACGCTTGCGTATCCGCCCCAGTGCGTTGGTGAACATTGAAGGAATGCCGTCTACCACGTATTCGTTGTAGATATTGGCGATACGCTTTTCAAGCGACAGTTCAAGAATGACTAAGGGGGCGTTTTGCATACTGGCGAAGAGTCTGTCTGGTAGCGCAAGACGACCGATAGTTCGGCTTTCATCCTCAACGACGATGGGACGGTTGTGATTGATTGAAAGTAGGGCAGCGGCAAGGGCGTTTTCAAATGAAACAGGTGGAGGTTGGAGAGCTATGTCGCCTCCGAATGCTGAGCCCCGATGGTTCGCTAATTGCTCCAAATCGAGGGCATTCGAACATAGCCGCAACGATAGCGTTTTACCGCTCCCGGTTCGGCCGCCTAACACCAACCAACTGTGCGCTACCGAGGCTTCGATTCGTTGAAGGCAATAACGGCGGAGCGCTTTGGAGCCGCCCTTGACGATGGGAATGTTCGAACCGGCTTCTGCCAACCATTCGTGGGCGATGCGTGAGCGAAGCCCCCCTCGCCAGCAGCAAAATAGTGCGCCCTCGTGAGAGTTCGCGAACGATGTCCAATTGCTCACGCGCCTCGCGCGAACGCTTCCTGCGACCAGTTTGTGCCCGAGTCTAATTGCCGCACTTTGTCCTTCGTTTTTGTAACAAGCGCCCACTTGTTGGCGCTCGTCATTATTCAAGATCGGGAGATTGATGGCGGAGGGAATTGCACCTTTGACGTACTCGTCGGGTGACCGCACATCGATCACGGGACACTGATTCTTGAGAATACCGCGGTAGTCGTCTACGACTTCAATCGACACGGTTGTTCTCAGTCAAACCCAGTCAAGGTATGGGGTCGACGACAGGGTGGCCTGCTTTAAATGCGTCTAGATGTTCGAGCAACACGTCGATTACGGCGTCTTGTTCCTGTCGCCTTGCTTGCTCCACCGCCTCCGTTTGCAGGTCAACGGCAGTATTAAAGTCGCCGCTTGCTGCATGGGCGGCAGCCCATGTATCCAAATAGGCCGGGGTCTGACGCGCCTTAAGGTCGCTCTCCATGATGCCAGTCATGATTTCAAGGGCATACTGAGGGTTCTTTAACCTTTCGAGGTTGGTAACCGCAAGTGTCCACGCCACCTCGTTAATTATACTGGCGTCCTCTGGCGCACTTGCGATTGCTTTGCGGAACCACCCCAACGCTCGTCGAAAACTCCTGTTGACGTGTACACCGCGGGCGTAGAGGTTCCCGAGCACCAGCATCGCGTCCGGATTGTCCTGACTCGCGACTTCTCGGAGCCAATCGTATGCCCGACGTTCGAACGGCTTATCAACATCTGGGTGCATGAGAAAGCGAGCGTATTGGAGCTTGGCGAAGTCGTCGTCGAGTTCTGCCGCTTCGATAAAGTAAGCGGCGGTTTTCCCCAGGTCTCGCTCGATTTGTCTGCCGTCAAAGTAAAGCTGTCCAAGGTAGATTAAGGCTTGAGTATTTTCGAGTGCCGACGCCTGTTCCATTAGCTCGATACCGGCTTGCAGTTTGTCGGGACCTAACTGGTCGCGTAGATAAAGAACCGCCAACATGTACATGGCCTCGTCCGAGCCGACGCTGATGGCGCGAACGTAGTTTTCGACAGCGAGATTAACCGCCTCTGACCGAGCCTGCTCGTCCGTGTGACGCCGAGCCTTAGTCCACCAAACCCGTGCAAGGGTAAGATTTGCAAGAACATTTCCCGAACGGGTTGACGCGGAAAGCCAGTTGATTGATTCGTCGAGCCGGTCCTCTGACGCAAGGTACGTGCCGATAAAGGCTTGCGCAGCTGAGTCGTCGCGTTGCGCGAGGAAACCGATCAGAGCACCGGGCGTAAATTCGCTCTCTTGCGTCGTCTCACCGATTTGTTGCGAGACAATGGAGTACGCGTCACCGAGGTTGAAAAACACATTAACAAGGGGTCCTGACGGTGGTTTTGAGGCAATGACCATCATGAAGGGCCGTTCCTGATCGCTCTGGTAGATCGACCCGACGGGTGTGCGACCTAGTGCGACTAAATAGGATCTTGCCTCCGGACCCGAAAAAACGCGGTAGGGTAGTTTCCGAGTTCCGTCGCCACCTGATTCGATTGAAGCAACGATGCGTTTTGCCCAGTCGCGATGCAATTCTGC
>CAJWCW010000103.1 GCA_913030615.1 uncultured Gammaproteobacteria bacterium
ACATGACCACTTTCCTCGCCTTTTCGCCACAACCTGTTTCTGCTTCGGCTGAAGTAACAAACCCTTCCCGTTTTCAGAGTCTCGACGTACGCATCCTCGTTCATATAGGCCAACATAAGCACGGTGCCACTACGCGCATCTTGGGCGATCGCGGGAATTAATGGTGTCGTTGCGAAGTCAGGTCCGCTCATGACGTCAATGTCCACCAATTTTTAGGTGGCGCATCCTATATGGAAGTCGCCTCTGGTGGTAGCGCCACTTCATGTGGATCGTCCATTAGCGGACATCAAATCGACTCCCCAATCGCGCCATACCGCCAGATACAGCGATCGGGGTTCCATCCGCGCGCCAGCATGAAGCCCCGGTCATTGCATTCCCATCGAAAACGATCATCCCCATCCCGCCTCCAATGACGCGGACTTCTTTCAATTTATGGCCACGCCGCCCGATTTCACTCAACGTGCTTTGATTGAACCCTTGTTCCACCTCGAGATCTTGACCTTGCGTCCAAATCCTCGGGGCTTCGACCGCCGTCTGGGGATCCATACCGTGATCAATCATGTTGATCACGGCCTGTAACGCAGACGGAAAGATCCGCGTGGCTCCAGGTAAACCCAGCGCAAACCAAGGTTGGCCACCGCGCATAACGATCAGCGGCGACATGCTACTGGTCATTCGCTTTCCCGGCGCAATCGAATTTGCAAACCCTGGATGCGGATCAAAAATATTCATGGTGTTGTTGAGCAACATGCCTGTTCCCGGAACGGTCACTTTTGATCCGAACGGAGCATGAATTGTCTGGGTGGTGGCGATCACGTTGCCATCGGCGTCCGCCGCCGTCACATGGGTGGTGTGTGGCGACTCGCCGCCCGCGGCGTCCGGCACAAATCGCGCTTGACGCATGTCGATCTCTCGTCGGCGTTTGTCGGCATACGCTGTTGACGTCAGCATGGCGACCGGTACGTCAACGAAGGCTGGATCGCCCGTATATTGTTTTCGGTCTTCAAAACCGAGCTTGAGCGTTTCGGCAATCACGTGGATGGAATCCGCTGATCCGAATTTCATCGAACCCAAATCAAATCCTTCGAGCACGTTGAGCATCTCGATCACTTGAATCCCACCCGCGGAAGGTGGTGGTGGCCCGATGACTTTGTGCCCACGGTAGCTACCTGAAACCACCGCATCCTCGACGGTTTGATAATTTTGTAGATCAGCGACCGTCATGATCCCACCGATCCTTTGGAGATAATCCACCGCAGAGACCCCAAGTTCGCCTTGGTATAGAAAATTCGGACCGAACTTCGAAATACTCTTTAACGTCTCCGCATACTCCGCCTGGACCACCAAATCGCCTTCCCTAATCGGTTTTCCGTCCGGAACGTATATTTTCGAAGTTTCTGGAAACCTCGACATCGACGACGCGACCGCTCTCACGATACCGCTCAAATACGCGGTCGCCCGAAAACCATGCGTCGCAAATCGTATCGCTGGTTGCAATACATCCTCGAGCGAGAGCCGACCGCACTGATCGAGCGTCTCGCACCATCCTGCTAAAGACCCGGGCACGCCCACAGCAAGCGGTCCAATATCGTTTTCGTCATCCACCGTTTTCTGATAATCAGGCCACGTATCGGCTACGGTTCGGTACATGTCCGGCGTAGCCGCCGCGGGTGCTATCGCATAATTATTTATGAACCAATGACTCCCATCCCCCAAGCGGACGTTGGCCATCCCGGCCCCAAATATGCCGACCATCATCGGCTCCACTACGGTGAGCGCGAATAGCGCAGCAATCGCAGCATCAATCGCATTTCCTCCCGCAGCCAGCATCTCCGCACCGGCTGCCGATCCAAGGGGATGATTCGTAACGATGACGCCGCGTGATCCCGTCGCAGGATGTTTCTCCAACTCGATATTCACGATGTCTCCGCCGTTACCCACCCCACCCATCATCCGTGGATCGCCGCGCGTGCTCAACCATCCACTATGCTTAACAATTGGGGCGACGGATTTCGTTATGATTTCCACGACCCTGAATGGGTCACGACGCGAGCAGCACACAGGAATAACGATGCGCCTTTCAGAAAAGATGAACCGATTAGGTACCGAGACAGCCTTCGAGGTGCTCGCCCGAGCCGAGGCACTCAAAGCCTCGGGTCGCGACATCATCAACCTTGGCATCGGACAACCGGATTTCAAGACCCCAGACCACATCGTCGATGCAGCCATCAAGGCACTCCGCGACGGACATCACGGCTACACACCCGCACCTGGGATTCCCGAGCTTCGCGAAGCAGTAGCAGCCGACATCGTCAAAAACCGAGGGATCGAAGTAGACCCGCATCAGGTCCTCGTGGTGCCTGGCGCAAAGGTTACGATGTTTTTTGCGATTCTCATGTTTGGAGAAGCCGGGGCGGAAATACTCTACCCAAATCCAGGTTTCCCCATCTACGAATCGGTGATCGAATTTTCCGGAGCTCAAGCGATCCCAATCCCGTTGCTCGAAGATCGCGATTTTTCGTTCAACGCCGACAGTGTCCTCAGCCAAATTACTCCCCGAACACGGCTGGTAATCCTTAACTCCCCCGCCAACCCAACGGGCGGCGCAGTTCCCAAAGAAGAAATCGACAAACTCGTGGCCGGTCTCGTCGATTATCCAGAAGTCGCTGTCCTCAGCGACGAGATTTATTCACGCATGTGCTACGACGGTCACGATCACGTTTCGCTATTGCATTACCCAGAAATTCGAAATCGACTCATCCTTCTCGACGGATGGAGTAAAACCTACGCCATGACCGGATGGCGAATGGGTTATTCGGTTTGGCCAGAATCCCTCATTGAACAGGCAACACGACTCGCAGTGAACTGTCACTCGTGCGTCAATGCGAGTGCCCAATACGCGGGTCTTGCCGCCCTCCAAGGGCCGCAAGACAGTGTGACCGATATGGTCGCGGCGTTTGACCAACGGCGTAAAGTCATCGTCGAGCGCCTAAATGAACTCCCGGGATTCCACTGTCGAATGCCGAGGGGTGCGTTTTACGCGTTTCCTAACATCGAAGACACCGGAATGGACGCGAAAACGCTACAGAATCGACTGTTGGAAGAGATCGGAATCGCCACCGTCGCTGGAACCAGTTTCGGTGCTTTAGGAGAAGGCTTCATTCGCTTCTCATACGCGAGTTCTATCGAGAACATCGTCGAGGCCGTCGAGCGTATCGAAGGATTTCTTAACCAATCCGTCTAGACCATTAGCTCCGTTTAGGTGGTAATGAGCCCTTGGTGCCGCAATAAGGCAGACGAATCCGGCGGCCTTCCCCGAAACGCCTTATAGCTATCGATCGCATCCTTCGATCCGCCTGTTTCAAGAATTTCGTGAAGAAACCGTCGCCCGGTAGGACGGTCAAATACGCCTATTTCCTCAAATGCACCGAACGCGTCGGCGGAGAGAACTTCGGACCATAGATAACTGTAATAACCAGCGGCGTACCCTCCGGAGAAAATATGGCCAAAAGCCCAGGGGAAACGATCGTATTCTGGCGCGCGCACCAGGCCAGTCCGTTTGCGCACGTCGAGCATGGCCTCAAGAGGACCAAGCGCTGACTGACTCGTATGCAGCGCCATATCCAAGAGCCCGAACTCGAGTTGTCGCACCATCGCCAAACCCGACTGAAAATTACGCGCTTCAAGTAACCGTTTGAGCAGCGCTTCAGGCAATGGCTCGTGCGTCTGCCAATGACCGGAGATGAGACTGATCGATTCGGCTTGCCAGCACCAGTTCTCCATAAATTGACTTGGCAATTCAACCGCATCCCATGACACGCCATTGATACCTGACACGGCAGCACAGGTTTGTCGGGTGAGCATGTGATGGAGCCCATGTCCGAATTCATGAAAAAGCGTCACCACTTCCGAGTGGGTCAAGAGTGCAGGAACGTCACCAACGGGCGGCGTGAAGTTGCAGGTGAGAAACGCTGCAGGTAACTGCAAGAAATTACCCGACTCGCGTCGAACTCGACAATCATTCATCCACGCGCCACCCTGTTTGTGCGGGCGGGCAAATGCATCGAGGTAAAACCTAGCGATACGGTCCCGTTCGCGAAAAATTTCAAAAAACAATACGTCGTCGTGCCAGTGATCGGGCGCAACCGCGCGTTGCACCCTGATCCCATACAACCGCTCAACCACCTCAAACATCCCGGTGAGAACTTTCTCCAAAGGGAAATAAGGACGCAATTCCTCCTCCGAAATCGCGTATTTCTCTTGTCGTAGTTGTTCGGACAAAAACCGTGTGTCCCACGGACGGACCTCGTCGATTCCAAACTTTTCCAACGCGAAGTCGGAAAGTTCGTCCAGATCTTCGCGCGCCTTCGGTAACGACTTTTCGAGGAGATTCTCGAGAAACGCTTTAATCTCGGCAGGACCATCCGTCATTTTCTTCACGACCGACAACTCCGCGTAGTTGCCGTATCCCAGGAGCCGCGCCTGCTCATGACGTAGCGACAGTGTTTCGGTCATGATCTCGGTGTTATCGAAGCTATTCGAACGAGGCCCTCTATCCGATGCTCGTGTGACGTAGGCCTCATGCACTTCGCGCCGCAACTCCCGATCTTCCGCGTGATCCATAACGGCCGCGTACGAAGGCATTTCCAGTGTCACCACGTAACCGTCGAGGTCACGGGTTCGGGCCGCCTCGGCGGCGATCGCCAAATTAACGTCCGGCAGTCCGGCCAATGAATCGGACATATCGAAATGTCGAGTCCAGGCATCCGATGCATCAAGCACATTGTTCTGAAATTGGCTCGCGAGAACCGCGAGTCTTTCGCTGATATCGGCAAATCGTTTCTTGGTTTGTTCATCTAAACCAACTCCGGATAACTCAAAATCAATCAGCGCGTTATCCACAACTTTTTTCTGTGCCGAGGACAGTTCGTCGTCGTACGATTTACTCGACCGCAAGTTCTTGTATGCCTCGTAAAGCGGCAGCGACTGTCCGAGTTCAGTCGAATACTGAGTCAATGCCACTAAACAGCCGTCGTGAGCCGTACGCAGCGCTTCTGTGTTGACGACCGCGTTTAGATGAGAAATTGGCACCCACGCTTTCGTTAAACGGTCGTCAATCTCCTCCAGCGGCGCTACCAGCGAGTCCCACGCGGGATTGGCACTTGCACGCGCAACGATCCCAGCGACTTCTTCTCGGTTAGTCGCTAGCAATTCGTGAATCGCTTTTTCGATCCCGTCAGGATTAATACGGCTAAAGTCCGGCAAGCCGTCGATCTCTGCAAAAGTCTCAGTCACAGCGCTACACCAATTACCAGGAATAAAGATCTTCACGGTCAATCTCCCGCAATTCAAGCTGTCGTTTATCGGGTTACACTGGTTGCGGATCCACGGGAGACGACGATGGCCATCAAGCCCATTTTTGAATCGGTCGATGAACTGAAGAAAACCATCGAAAACCTCAGCATTGAAGCGCTCGTAGCAGAACTTGCCACACCGAAACCACCACTCCTACTCGACATTCGCGAAATTCAAGAGCAGGTCGATTTGGGAACGATTCCCGGCGCAATCCACGCCCCCCGCGGCATGCTTGAATTTTGGGCGGACCCTGCCAGTCCTTACTTCCGTAATTACTTTAGCGAGGAACAACGCACCATTGTGTTCTGCGCGGGCGGCGGCCGATCGGCTTTTGCTGCGAAGGCGTTAATGGACATGGGTTATCAAAACGTGGCCCACCTTGAAGCAGGATTTACCGGATGGTCGAAAGCCGGTCAAACGGTCGAGGAAACGGCGAGTCGGTCACGGTGGACCCGAAAATCCGAAGATACAAGACCCGCGGTTTGGGTCGGACACCTCAGCATGACGGTACCCGATCCAGCCGAAAGCAAAGCCTTCTTTGTTTCGGCCGGGATGCGCGACGTGTCACCTGGATCTGATATTGCCATTCTTGAACTACGCGGCGGAACGCACCTCATTTTGTCGAAAGGTGACCCTGATGACGATCTCAACGCAGCGTTTGACCTCATGGTTGACAGCGTCGACGCTAGTCATGCTGCGTTCACAGAGCTCGGGCTTGGGCCGAGTCCGATCACCGATGCCCGTTTCCATCGGTCCTTCACCCTCCAAGAACCAGGGGGACACGACATCATCGTGCACTCCAGCCATGTTGAAGGGGTTGTCTGATCGAATCGACAGAGAACGCGGAGGGAGTTACCGCCAGCGAGCCCAGAATCGAGACGACGGATCGACAAGACCTCGGTAGTTTTACCCAAGGGAGCGTCGTCGGTCATTTGACACGCCTCGGTGCGTTCATGGCGATGGGATCCATCACCATGAACATCGCTCAACTCGGCGAAGCCGTTTACCTGGGATTCTTAGGCACGGAAGCACTCGCCGCCATGGGTTTCGCTTTTCCGGTCACGATCACGCTATTCGCGTTTGCGATGGGAATCGGTACCGGCGCCTCATCGGTTATTGCACGAGCCGCAGGCAGCGGCAATCGCGGCAACGTCCGACGCCTGGTTTCGCACGCCGAATTACTTGCCGTGCTCGTGGGAACCGTTCTTGGTCTCGCGGGTTACTTCGCTGCCCCGTCCATCACTGCTTTGCTCGGTGCACAAGACACGGTACGCACCATGACCATCGAGTACCTCCAGGTCTACATGATTGGAATGCCGTTTTTTCTAGTTTCCATTGTTGGGTCAACACTCTTAAGGGCCACCGGCAGCGCAGCAAGTCCGGGGATCATCATGACCGCGGGCTCGATCATCCAAATTATCCTTTGCCCATTTTTCATCTTTGATTCGTTCGGGGGTTTCGGCCTCGGCCTCGGTATTGCAGGCGCTGCTTGGGCATACGTCGTCTCGAGATTTATGAGTGTTTTTCTTTTCGCGCTGCTTTTGGTTAGAGCTCGAATGGTCCAATGGTCCTTCGTCGGACTCATCGGTTCTTGGAAAGCCATTCTCTACGTCGGCGGCCCCGCGATCGCGAGCGGGCTGGTTCAACCCTTATCTATGGCAATCATCACCCGACTGCTCTCGTCCCACGGGCATGAAGTGGTCGCCGGTTTTAACGTTGCCTCAAGGGTTGAAACCATGGCGCACATGATCCTCTGGTCGGTTTATTCCTCGTCGGAGCCCTTTATCGGACAAAATTGGGGTGCCAGGTATTACGATCGGGTCAAGAAAGCGTTAACGCTATGCCACAGTTTTTGTCTTGCCTGGGGTGTCTTGACGTTCGCAGTGATGATGCTAGTTGGGACAACGCTGGTCGCCATGATTGATGACAACCCTATCGTCATAGACGTCGCCCGTTCTTTCTTTCTGGTGATTCCGCTCAGCATTGGATTCATGGGAATGATGTCGGTCGCCAGTTCTTGTTTCAACGCCCTCGGAAAACCGTTTCCGCCGTTCGTGATTTCCTTACTACGGACCCTCATTTTATATGTACCGTTGGCTATCGTGGCGGATCGTCTCTGGGGATACCCGGGAATCTTCATTGCCACCGCCGTCACCAACGTCGTGGTCGGTTTGTTGGCATGGGTCTGGAATCGATCCTACGTATACAAGACGTCGGCCCTGCTCGTCTAATCTGCCTTGCTTCGCCCAGTCTCGGCAACAAAACGAGCGCCTTGCTCGGCAATCATCACCGTGGGTGCATTGGTGTTACCCGACGTGATGGTTGGCATCACCGATGCGTCAATGACCCGCAAGCCACGGATCCCCCGGACTCGCAATCGATCGTCTACCACAGCGAGTTCGTTGTCGCCCATCGCGCAGGTCCCCACCGGGTGGAAAATAGTGGTGCCTATGTCCCGAGCGGCATCCAACATCTCGTCATCCGATGTAACTTGCGATCCGGGTAGCCATTCCATCGGTTGAAATCGATCCAGCGCTTCGTCCGCCATGATCCGTCGGGTAAATCGCATCCCCTGAACTGCGACCTCGCAATCTTCCTTGGTCGCAAGGTAGTTGAGGGTAATGGCTGGATGTTTCTCTGGGTCGCGGCTCGTGATCCGCACATGGCCCCGACTCGTGGGTTGAAGGTTACAAACTGACGGCGTGATCGCATCAAAACGGTGGAGTGGCTCGCCAAATCGATCCAACGACAAAGGCTGTACATGCCACTCGATATTGGCAGAATCTCTTCCCGGGTCACTTTTCGCAAACGCCCCTAATTGAGACGGTGGCATCGTGAGCGGCCCGGATCGAAACGCCAAATACTCAAGCCCCATTCCTACTTTGCCCAACCACGTTCGTGCTCGACGGTTAAGCGTGACCGTATTACTTACCTTGAAAATGCTACGGATCTGGAGATGATCCTGCAGATTCTCACCCACCCCCCGGAGTTCATGAACTATTGGAACGTCATATGTCCTCAGCAGTTCGGGCGCTCCAACTCCAGACAATTGAAGCAATTGCGGCGACCCGATGGACCCTGCGGCAAGCAAGATTTCCCGACTCGCAAGAAACGTCTCGAGGTGATTTTCGATTGCGACTTCTACGCCGGTTGCCCGTGCTTCCCCCAAAGGGCCAGTAAACAAGACGCGGCGTACGTTGGCGTCGGTTAGCACCGTTAGATTCGACCGGTTCATCACGGGCCGCAAAAACGCTTTGGTCGCGCTCCAACGTACACCCCGACGCTGGTTCATTTGAAAATACGCGT
>CAJWCW010000104.1 GCA_913030615.1 uncultured Gammaproteobacteria bacterium
TGAGTCCACGGTCTTTTTCATCGAAATCGTCGGAATCACTGGTCGTTGTCGTCGCATGGTAGCGAATTCTATCCCCAGGACTCACGCGTCTATGGCACAACGTCCATCGTTTATTTCGATCTCGCCTGTCTCTGGTCACCTCCAGATTCGGCTCTAGTTCCGTCTTAAGAACATGGTGGCTGTCCGTTAACGCTGCTTATTGGGCGCATCGAAGATTCACCATGATGTAACCTTGACGTTACCTTCTGAGTTTAGTATATGTAACGTATACGTTACATTATTGTTACTTGTTGGGGACGAATTCACATGTCGTGTTCGCGCAGTATCGACGGCTCGATCCGTAGCTGTTCAATTAATCGGATGCAAAGTCGCCCATGAAGACATGGTTGATATCGATCGCCATCCTCGCGACTGCTGCTGGAGGGGCATTCGTTATGGTTCAATCGCGCGCCGCTCCGACACAAATGGAACGAGAGATCCCCGTACTTTTGGTCGACGCCATCGAGGCCCGTCGAGAACCCGTTATCTTTCGAGTCAATACCCAGGGCGCCGTGACTCCACGTACCGAATCGATTCTCGTTTCGGAAGTCTCCGGCCAAATCGTCGAGGTTGCATCGAACTATGTATCGGGCGGTTTTTTTCACAAGGGAGAACTGCTACTAAGAATCGACCCGAGAAATTACCAATCCGCGCTCAAAAGCGCACAAGCCAATGTCGCCCGGGTCCAAACGCAAGTGGCTAAAGAAAACGCGCTGGCGAATTTCGCGCTGGATGATTGGAAGACACTCCGAGACTTGAACGCCTCGACAGGACCGATCTCCGATCTGGCATTGCGTAAACCGCAACTGGCCGAGGCCATTGCCGAATTGACTTCGGCGGAAGCGACGCTTGAGAAAGCTCAAGAAGACCTCAACCGAACCAGCATTCGAGCACCCTACGACGGCATGGTCCAAGAAAAACGTGCGGATGTGGGCCAATACGTCAACACCGGCAGCCAGCTCGCTCTAGTATTCGCCACCGACTACGCCGAGATTCGTTTACCGATTACGCAACGCGAACTTGCTCTCGTCGATCTTCCATCGGCAGACGGGTCGAGTTTACCCCTCCCGGTGACCCTGACCTCTCAGGTCGGAAAGATCCAACACACATGGCAGGGCTTGATCGTACGTTCTGAGGGCGTTTTCGACAGTGCCAGTCGCGTGTTGTACGTGGTGGCCCAGGTCGAGGACCCCTATAACCAAAACGGCCAGGATGGCGAACCCCTCCGAATTGGAACCTTCGTGACGGCAAATATACAGGGTCGATTCGGCGGCGAGCTCTTTACCATTCCACGCCACGCGCTGCAGCGTGGCGAAACGCTGTGGATCATTGACGAGCACCAGAAAATTTACCCTACCGACGTACAAATCGTCAGCACGGACGAGGAATACGCCTACGTCGATGGAGGACTAATTAACGGGGATCGCTACACCATCACCCCCATCGATCAGCCACTTCCCGGCATGCCGGTGCGGGTGAATACCTCACCTAAGGTTGGCAACGTCCGATGAGTGAAACTACACCTCCTGTTTCAGGCTTGATCGGGTGGTTCGCAACCAATCACGTTGCCGCCAATTTGTTGATGATTTTCATTATCGGTGCGGGTTGCTGGGGATTGTTCACGACGAAGCGGGAAATGTTTCCTGAAGTTCAAATCGATCAAGTCAGCGTGCGGGTACCGTACCTTGGCGCAGCGCCGCTAGAAGTTGAAGAAGGCGTCGTCATTCGGGTCGAAGAAGCGATCAAAAGTATCGAAGGCATTTCACAGATCTCCTCCAATGCCTTCGAAGGCATGGGCGAGGTGGTCGCAGAAATCGAGGACGGTTACGAACTCGAAACGATCCTCGACGAAATCAAGTTGGCCGTCGACGGGATTTCCACCTTTCCCGGTGAAAGCGAGCGGCCCATCATCTCCAAGCGAACGGGGCAAAGATGGGGCGGCGTGATGAACGTGCAGCTGACGGGCCTCAGGAGCGAGGCTACGATGAAGGAGCTTGCTGAACGCATTCGCGATGAAATTACGGCCTTAAACGGAGTCTCCTATGCCTCGGTAAGCGGTACTCGACCGTTCGAACTCTCCATCGAAATATCTGAGGATTCGCTGCGCCAATACGGTCTGACCCTAAACCAAGTCGCGCAAGTGATCCGACTCTGGTCCGTCGATATCCCCGGCGGCACGATACGGTCGGATTCCGGCGATATTCGTTTGCGCGCCAAGGGACAGGCCTATACGGGTCAAGAGTTCGAGAACATCTTGTTGCTTACCCAGCCCGATGGGACCCGCATTCGCCTGGGTGACGTCGCTACCATACGCGATGGTTTTGCCGAAACCGAGAGCTACGCATTTTTTGACGGAGAACGTTCTGTCGGGATCATGATTTCCGCGAGCGAGAACGAGAATCCTATTGAAATCTCGGAGGCGGTGAACGCCTACGTCGATGAGCGCAACCAAACGCTGCCCGATGGAATCCAATTGAATGTTTGGGGCGATCAGTCCGTGATGCTCAAGGACCGCCAGCAAGCCATGGCCATCAACATGTTGATTGGTGCCTGCCTCGTTTTCATTCTTCTAGGCATCTTCTTGCACTTCAAAATAGCAATCTGGGTGATTGTCGGTCTCATCGTTGCCGTGCTTGGTGGCTTCATGTTGCTCGAGGCCGTTGACGTGTCCATCAACATCATGAGCTTGTTCGCGTTCATTATGGTGGTCGGTATCGTCGTCGACGACGCGATTATCATCGCCGAGAGCGCGTACACCGAAACCGAGCACAAGGGGTATTCGGTACACAGCATCGTTACTGGTGCCCAACGTGTTGCGATACCCGCCACCTTCGGCGTACTAACAACGATCGCGGTATTCGGTGCGATGTTGATCCAAAGCGGCCACACGTCCGCGTTTTCTCGGAACATCGCATGGGTGGTGGTCTTCGCGCTCACCTTCTCCCTGATCGAAAGCAAACTCATTCTGCCCGCCCACCTCGCATCCATGAAGTCTGCGCACGGCTCGTCCAGAAAAGGCATTTCGGAATGGGTCGACGTACGGTTGAAATCTTTCATTGAACATCGTTATCGGCCGTTTCTCGCCTTTACCATCAAGAACCGTTGGCCAACCCTAGCCTTCTTCGTGAGCTTGGTGATATTGACGATCGGTCTAATGGGCGGCGGCTATGTACGCATGAATTGGTTTCCCGACATGCAGATGGACTACGTCATGGCCGAGGTAGAGTTGCAAGACGGAGCTCCCGAACAGCTGATCGTCGGTATCGTCGAGGAAATGGAAGGCTCACTTATCGAACTTGAACGTGAAATCCAAACGGAGCACCGAATCCAAACGCGAATTATCGAACATTCGTTCGCCTACGTTCAAAGTGGCAAAAGCGCCCGATTTAACGTCGAGCTCAAACCCGAAGACCAACGACCCATCTCCGGCAAGGAACTTGAAAATCGCTGGCGTGAAAAGCTCGGCGATATCGCGGGAACTAAGAAATTGTCGTTTTCGTCTGGACAACACAGCGGCGGCGGTCCACCGATCGCATTGAAATTCCAAGGTTACAACTACCGAAGCCTTGAACAAGCTGCTGAGGAATTAGTGTCGTATTTGCATACGTTTGATGGTGTTTACGAAGTCGAAAGCTCCAATAACGCCGGACCAGAAGAACTGAAGCTACGGATTCGTCCAGAAGCTGAGGCATTGGGCATCACCCTCACCGATCTCGCCGGTCAAGTACGCCAGGCGTTCTACGGTGCCGAGGCCCAACGTATCCAGCGCGGAGAATCAGAAGTACGGGTAATGGTGCGTTACCCCGAAGTCGACCGAAAATCGGTCGGCAATCTCGAGAACATGTGGATCCGTCTGCCTGACGGTCGTGAAGTACCCTTCAACGCCGTGGCCGATTATCAACTCGCGCGCGGGTACAGCAGCGTACAGCGCTTGGACGGTAGGCGGACTGTCTCCGTGACCGCCAACTTGAACCCTGACATTGTTCAAGTCGGAGAAGTCATCGGAGCGGTAAGAGCCCAATTCATACCCGACTTGCTCGACCGCTATCCCGACGTTAAATACGACGTCACCGGTGCGTCGGAACGACAAGACGAATCGCAAAGTCAGATGCTCCGTTCGATGCTCTTGGCGGTGCTTTTGCTTTACGCGCTCATTGCGATTCCGCTCAAGTCGTACGTTCAACCTTTGATCATCATGTTCATCATCCCGTTTGGCATGATCGGTGCTGTGATTGGGCACATGATCGTTGGCATCCCGATTACGTCTTTATCGTCGCTGGGTCTCATCGCGCTCGCTGGTGTGGTCGTCAACGACGCGATCCTCATGGTCGATCACGTCAATAAACGCACGGAAGCAGGTTTCAGCGCTCCTGACGCGGCGGTCGAAGCTGGCGCGGTTCGATTCAGACCGATTCTCCTCACATCGTTGACCACGTTCTTTGGACTAACGCCGGTGTTATTAGAAACCTCGATGGCCGCTCAGATGGTGGTCCCGATGGCGGTGTCGCTTTCGTTTGGGATCGTATTCTCCACCGTCATCACGCTGATCTTTCTTCCTTGTCTATTCAACATCCTTGGCGAACGTGGCACGACCTTCCGGAAATTCATAGCGTTTTGGACCAATCGGCCCCTTCCAACGGCCCTTCCCAACCCTACGAACCAGCCGTTAGGACAGCAACCTTAGTCAGATCAATCGCTTTTTTTATTCCTAAACGGCCCGTTCGCCGACGAGATCGCCATTCACCGTAACTTCTAACGTTCCGCTACTGGGAAAGAATCGGGCTTCAACGTAACGATGTTCTTCCCACAAGAGCTCCACGTTCGTCCAAACGTATAACGGTTCACGACGCGATGGTTCGCGACGTTTGCGCAAACACCCGTCCAACCATAGCTCCAAGCCGTTATCGTTCGCGATGACCACCTCAAATTTTTTGTGGCCCAGAGGAAATTCAAACGCTCTACCGTCTGGCATGGCAATCCGCGAGAATGCTCGTAACGAACAGCGGTAGATTTTGACATCCCTCCCGATCGATTCAAACGCGTATTACGAACTCGCGACGTCCTCGCACTGTCCTTCGGCGCGATGATCGGCTGGAGCTGGGTCCTTTTTACCGGCCACTGGGTGCTTAACGCAGGGTCCATAGGCACCTTGCTTGCCTTTACCGCGGGCGGCGTGATTCTCGTATTTATCGGACTGACCTATGCTGAACTCGCGGCCGCGATGCCCAAGGCCGGCGGCGAACACGTGTACACCCGTGCCGCACTCGGCCCGGGCTGGTCCTTTATCTGTACCTGGGCGTTGCTCATGGCATATGCGACCGTGTGCGTGTTCGAATCCGTCGCCTTACCCACCGCGATCGAGTATTTGTTCCCGTCCATCCGTCTCGGCACTCTGTGGACCGTGTTGGGTGCACCCGTGTCCGTGGGTTTTGTCGCCATCGGCATTGCGGCTGCCCTCGTGATGACGTGGATCAACGTCATCGGGATACGAGCCGCCGCCCTGGTCCAAAGCGTGATCACCGCCACCGTGCTTGGTGCAGGCATCTTATTACTCCTCGGCGCGGTAAATTTCGGCAGTCTCGCCAACACCGAGCCCCCGATCGCTATCCCTGCGACCGGGATACTCACGGTACTCATCATGGTTCCTGCGATGATGGTGGGATTCGACGTGCTCCCGCAATCGGCCGAGGAAATTAACTTACCGCCGCGGCGAATCGGTTGGTTGCTCGTGTTATCGCTCTTGATGGCCGTCCTTTGGTACGGTGCCGTTTCGTTCGCAGTTTCCATGGCCCTCGATCCCACCGCATTGGAATCAAGCTCCATGGCGACGGCCGATGCCGCGACGTCGCTCTGGAATGGACGTTGGGCAGGTACGATTCTGATCATTGGTGGTGTGGGCGGCATTTTGACGAGTTGGAATGCTTTCATTATCGGCGGCAGCCGTGTGATGTTTGCCCTCTCGGAATCTGGGTTCCTACCCCCTGCCTTCTCGCGCCTTCATCCACGATACAAAACCCCCTACGTGGGTGTGTTGGTCTTGGGCCTGATGGCGTCAATTTCACCTTTTTTTGGCCGCACCATACTCGTTTGGCTCGTGGATACAGGCAGTTTTGCTGTGGTCATTGCCTACATTTTTGTACCGATCGCGTTTCTTGTTTTACGTCGTAAAGAACCGGATCTCGATCGCCCTTTTCGCGTTCGCTATCCGTCGTTCGTGGGAATTGTGGCCACCGCGCTGGGATTGGTGTTGCTCTCGTTTTACTTTCCCTGGAGTCCGTCGTCTCTCATCTGGCCTTACGAATGGGGAATTGCGTTAGGTTGGGCCTTTTTGGGACTCGTTTGCTGGCTCTTCAGGGACTCCCGAACAAACTGAGCTGGTCGGTCGCGGGCCGAAATAGGTCGGTGCGCAGTGGCGCCGACATCTCTGTCTCAAGACCCACTTTTTTGGTCGCAACCTCGAAACGCCTGGCTAGTAAATCCGCGTAGGTTCCTTGGCCGCGCATTCTCGTACCCCACTCGGCCCGATAAGCGACGCCGCCTCTCATTGCGCAAATGTGACTCATCACCCGTTTAGCGCGGTTCGGATAATGCCGTTGCAGCCACTCGACAAACAGGTCCTCAACCTCCAGCGGAAGCCGCAGCAAGATGTAGCCGACCCTTGAGACGCCAGTCTTGGAAACCGCCACAACGATGTCTTCTAGCTCGTGATCGTTAATGCAAGGGATTACGGGAGCGATCATGGCGCCAACCGGCACGCCTGCTTGGTGCAGGGAATCAAGGACTCGAAGCCTTGCCTGGGGACCTGCGGTGCGCGGTTCCAAGGCGGTTTTCAACCCGTTACTGAGGGTCGTGACACTGACCGAAACCTGGACAAGTTCGAGCTTTGCTAACTTCGTCAAAATATCAAGA
Organism: uncultured Gammaproteobacteria bacterium; assembly: GCA_913030615.1. Lineage (GTDB taxonomy): Bacteria > Pseudomonadota > Gammaproteobacteria > Pseudomonadales > Azotimanducaceae > UBA11889. The sequence goes on from CAJWCW010000104.1 coordinate 6,949, forward strand.
TCCCGCAATATCAGCGTGCTTTTAGTGACGAGCGTGACAGGGTGACGGTACCTTAGCAGCGTCTTCAAGATCTCTCGCGTAATACCGAGCTGCCTCTCACCGGGTTGATACGGGTCGGTATTGGTTCCCATAGCAATCGGTCGTACCTTGTATCCACGCCGTTCGAATGCTTCACCCAGCCGCGCCGCAGGCTCGGTCTTGTAGAAAATCTGAGTTTCAAAGTCGAGTCCTGGAGACAGTCCTAAAAATGCATGAGTCGGACGGGCGTAGCAGTACACACAACCATGTTCACAGCCTTTATACGGGTTAATGGATCGATCGAACGAAATGTCAGGGGATTTATTGGTTGCGATGATGTTCCGCGTCTGGTCCGGGAAAAACCTTGTTTTCGGTGCGCTCGAACTGATATCCATCGATTCAGCCCCGTTCCAACCATCATCAATGGGCTCGCTCACGTGCGGGTCGAACCGTGACGCGGGATTGGAGATCGCCCCTCGGCCCTTGTGGAGTCTTTTTTCGTTCACGGCCATCGTCTCAGGAGGTCTCACGAGGAACTCTAGGGTAACTGTATATTTATCCAGTTAAAAGCCTTGATATGATCGATTCCCACCCCAGTTTCGGTTCGAGATAACGAAACGAAAACGGCTCATAGAGGAGTAGCCCATGATCATCGTGAACGGTCACCTGGAATTGATCGATGCCCACCTTGTCGCGCTCAAGCCCGCACTCGCTGCGATGGAACGAGCGAGCCGCGAAGAGAACGGTTGCTTCGACTACACCTTCTCGGTCGAGGTGAACGAGCCCAGCATCATTCGAATTACCGAGAGGTGGGAAAGCATGGACGCGCTGCGCGTTCACTTTGCCTCAACACACATGGGCGAATTCCAGGCCGCCCTATCAGAACATCCACCGACGAGTGCCGAGGTTCATTTCTACGAAGTTGAACGTGAGTTACCGAGGCCTTGAGATGACGATCACGGTATGGGGCGGAGCAACATCCAGGACGATTCGTGTGCATTGGGCACTGCATGAACTCGGCCTCGACTACGAACCCAAATTAATTGGATCGCGAACAGGGGAAACGCAGGGGGAAACGTTTCAGTGCCTAAACTCCAAAGAAAAGATACCCGTGTTGGTCGACGACGACTTTGTGCTAACGGAAAGCGCGGCCATCGTGACCTATTTGGGGGACAAACACGGTCTACTCACACCGACGTCCGGCAGTCGCGAACGGGCACGCTACGACGAGTGGACGTCCTACATTTTGATGGAACTCGATGCCCACACGCTTTATATCATCCGTCGTCACAATGACCTCGCACACTTGTACGGAAACGCGCCAGAAGCCTTACGAGCAGCGCGCGACGGGTTCAATAAACAAATTCGATGGGCCGAGATGAAACTTGGTGACAGTGAATACGCCCTGGGAGACAGCTTTTCCGGTGTCGACATTTTGTTAACGTCTTGCTTGGACTGGGCTCATGCTTACGATTTTGAACTCGCTGACAACTTAAACGAATACCGAGCTACACTGCACGAACGACCAGCGTATAAAACCGCCGCCGCACTGAATTTTTCAATCAGTGCCGGCGCTTAATTCATTCAGATAAAGAGGAAGGACTAATGCCTAGGTACGTGATCGAAAGGGACATTCCCGAAATTGGCTCAGC
>CAJWCW010000105.1 GCA_913030615.1 uncultured Gammaproteobacteria bacterium
GGTGCCAAGAGCGCTAGCCGTTGAATCTCCGTGGGCGCGATGGCGGCCATTTCTGCAGCAATCATTCCACCCATCGAATGGCCCACTACAAGTGGTTGATGTAACGAGAGGGCATCAAAGACATCAAAAGCGTGCAGAGTAAAATCGAGCATGCCGCGCAGGTGATCTCCACCTTCCGAGTCTTCGAACCCTGGCAACAATGGGGCATAGACACGATAGTGGTTAGCCAGTGATTCGAGGAAGGGATCGTCGGGAAATAGACCGCCAGCCCCATGTAGAAATAGCAGTTCGGGTCCATCGCCCCCCTCGTAGACACGGACGCTGCTTCGGGTCTCGGGATGACCTACCTCAATCAAGTGGGAGTGCACATCAGCCTCCTATCGCCGCCGCCGCCGCACGGTTTGAATGGTCGATTGGCGAAATCCAAAAACGGTTGTCGTCTTTGTATTCGGGCCACATATCCCGGAGTTGTGGAATTACTTCATCCGCGAATAGCTTTGTTGAACGCATGCATTTGTCTTGAGGCATGTTGCCCACATGGATGAGGCAAAAAATATTACCAACGCGCAGGCTGGTGGCCAGTTCCTTCATCTGATTCGCGACGGTATCGGGACTTCCCGCGATGATGTAGCCGTCATCGATGAGTTGTTGCCAACTCATGCTAGAAACGTTGCCAAATGCTTGCTCAGTCATCTGCGACGTCACGTTCGCTTTAAGGGTCTTGATCGTACGATAGCCGGGTGCATCGGCAAATCCTGGGTAGACGTGCAAACAACGGTTATAGAAGTAATCGATGTGTTCTCGGTACTCCTTCTCGGCTTCTTCATCCGTTTCCGCGACGACGATGGTTTGAGCGAATCCCGCGCGGTACGGAGAATCATCCTTGCCGTATTCTTCGACCCGTTCCCAGTACCCGTCCATTAGCTGTTTCGCGCGTCGATAACCCGTGAAACTCAGATAGCAATAGACGTAGTCATTTTCGAGACAGAAATCGTACGTCTCCAAGGAACCGCCGCCGGGGATGAAGATAGGAGGCGGTGACTGGACCGGCTTGGGCCAACAGTTGGCGTAACGTAGCTGGGTGTAGCGACCGTTAAATGTAAAAGGTTCGTCTTCCAACCACGCCCGCTTAATAAGTTCGTGCGCCTCTCGATATTTTTCTCGGGTAAGGGCAGGGATTTGTCCATAACAGTAGTTGGTGTCCATCGACGTGCCGACCGGAAAGCCTGCCAGGAGGCGCCCACCGGAGATGACGTCGAGCATGGCAAATTCTTCTGCCACCCTTAGCGGCGGGTTATAAAGTGCGATGGAGTTACCAAGAACCACCAGAGCTGATTTGGATGTTCGCCGAGCTAGGGCTGCGGCCATGAGATTCGGAGAAGGCATGAGGCCGTATCCGTTGGCATGGTGTTCGTTTACCCCAATGCCGTCGAACCCACATTCTTCTGCATATTCGAGTTCGTCAAGATAGACGTTATAGAGTTCGTGCCCGCGTACGGGATCGTAAAGCGAACTAGGTATGTCGACCCACACGGATCGGTATTTCTCCCGGAAGTCTTCAGGAAGATATGGCCAGGGCATCAAGTTAAACCACGTGAATTTCAATACCTTCACCCCATTTGTGTGACGAAACGATGGAACGTTCTTTCGAAGGCTCTGTCAACTGTATAACCTTGCGTGATATGCGAACTATGGAATTTTTCTTCGATTGCTCGAGTCCGTGGACCTATCTAGCTTTTGAACAAATCCAGCGTTCGATTGTGGGCACGTCAATCGCGATCGAATGGCGGCCGTTTCTCGTCGGTGGGGTATTCAATACGATCAACCCGAGCGTATACGCATCCCGCGAAAACCCGGTCCCTGCGAAGGCGAAGTATTACGGCAAGGATCTAGCGGACTGGGCACGATACGTTGGCATAGACATTGGCTCGCCCCCCGTCTTTCCAGTGAATAGTGTCAAAGCGATGCGTGGTGCATTCGTTGCGATTGAACGAGGCGTCTTGATTCCTTATGCGCGCCGCGTATTCGAGGCGTACTGGGGAGAATTACGCGATATTTCTCAAATGGATGTTCTGGCGGACATCGTGAGGGAGGTGGGCGTGCTGCCCGATGAGTTTTTCGAAAAAATCAGTTCGGACGAATATAAAACGAGGCTGCGGGAGAATACGCAGGAGCTTGTCGACCGAGGCGGTTTCGGTTCGCCTACGATGTTCCTCGATTACGATGATATGTACTTTGGCAATGACCGCATTCCGTTGATCATGGCGAAGCTTTCCTAGCTACCTGATTAGTCGTGTTGGTCTGGATAGCTTGCCGCGAGTTGTTCAATTGCTGATGGAGTGGTTTTGTTGTTGAGTGCGTCTATGACTTTTAACGCACACTTCCGTGGCGAATTGCTGGCGGTGTCTACCTCTACGTCGTAGATCATGTGCTCGTGGACCTTCTCGAAGTGCCATGTGGCCGTACCTGGAAAACGCCCTGGGCGTTCGGATTCGCGTTGACGGACAACGTCCAATGGGCAACGTACACCGACGACCGTAACATCGAATTCAACGAGGACGCGGGCATAATCTGCGACGAAAGATTCTTCGAAAAGAAGATCGTCGATGATGACGTTCAAACCACCGCGGGCAATGGTGGCTATGGCACGCCGCATTCCCTTGAGTAGTTTGTGGCCATGATCGCCAAATCGAACGGCCGTGACTGATTCGCCGTTTAGGTCGGTGGGAGCGATATTCAGCCCGTCTGCCCCAGTTGTGCCTTCCGCGGAGTTGAACCCACGATACCGCCCCGGTAAGCCGTCGCGAAATTGATCCAGGGCAACGTGCTGGTATGGGTCGTGGAGCAGTTGCTGCAACATCATGGCGAGCGTCGTCTTTCCCGAACTCGACGAACCGTTTAGTAGAATGACAGATCCAGCGTCCATTACGTCATGTTAGCGATGCCTAATCGCTATAACCAGCTCGGTCGTTCGTTCCATGCAGTGGTGTATCGTTCAACAAGTTTATCCAACTGATGTTCTTGGGTTCCGAACGACTCAATATTGATACTTGCGACGACGGCGCCGCACCGAACGGCGTCGCGGTAGCTGGCTCCCAGCAGTTGAGCATGGACGTAGCCTGCCCGAAAGGCATCGCCACAACCGGTTGGATCGAGTGGTCGAATTGGTACCACCGCAGACTCAGTGCCTTCGCTGTCGCTACACTTCCAGCGTGCTCCTCGTGAACCCTCGGTGATAACGAGTTCCGTGATGTTGTCGACGTCGGTGTGCGTTCGTAACGTATCGTATTCAAATTGATTCATGATTATCCGATTCGATAGTGAGACCAGCTTTTGGCAGTCAGTCGCACTGAAATCAGTAATCCCCTGGCCGGGATCAGTCAAAAAGGGCGTACCACCTCCCTTCAGAACACCAGCCGCGGCGATCATGTTGGCCGGGATATCGGGCGCGATGATCGCGTAATCGATGGCATGCTTTTCGTGGATAACACGACGTAGATGCGTTTCGAATTCTGGGGTTCTTGTTGGACCTGGGTAAAAACCAGTGAATTGATTGCCTTTGATATCAGTAAAGATGAACGCATGTGAAGAATGAGGAGCGGATTCGACCCGGACGATTCCGTCTAGATCTATCGCCATTCGCGACAGGTGTGTTTGATAGTCGTCGTCAAGATCACGGCCTGTAAATACGAAAGGAATCGGGTCATGGCCTAGGCACTTGAGACTGTATGCGAGGTTCATGGCGCAACCGCCAAAATGTCGGTGGAGTCGATCAAGATGGATCGAAAAATTCAGTCCATGGTGGCTCGGCAGTTCGTCGAAATCGTTTGCGTACGTGGCGACGTAGTCGATAGCAAGGGTACCGGTAATTAATATGCGCGCGATGAGACATCCTCCTTCGAGTAAACTCTAATCGATCTATCAACGGATGGCTCTTTGTGCAAGGACTGATTGGTCTTATTGGATTATTGGCGTTCGCGTGGTTGTTAAGCGAGAACCGTGGCGCCGTGCGCTTTAAACAATTAGCGATCGCTCTGTTCATTCAAGTGGTGCTCGCATACGTGCTCTTGAATATTGATTTTTTTCGCCACGCGCTGTTATCGCTTAACGAGATCGTGTACGCGATGGAAGCGGCGACACGTGAAGGGACCAGGCTGGTGTTTGGTTTCTTGGGGGGTGACCCGAATCTACCGTTCGAATTAACCAGTGATTCGATGCCCTACATTTTCGCCTTCAGAGTGCTACCCCAGATCCTAGTCTTCAGTGTGGTCGTTGCTTTACTTTGGCATTGGCGGGTCTTGCCAATTGTCATCCGTGGGTTTTCCTGGGTATTACGCCGCTCTTTAGGTGTTGGCGGTGCGGTGGGAGTTGCCGCGTCCGCGAGCGTATTCCTTGGGATGGTGGAGGCCCCGTTAATTATCCGAGCTTATCTGCGTAATCTGTCGCGTTCTGAATTGTTTGTCGTGATGACCTGCGGTATGTCAACGGTCGCGGGGTCCATCATGGTGTTGTATGCAAACGTGTTGACGCCGGTGATCGATGGGGCCATAGGGCACGTGTTGACGGCGTCCGTTGTCAACGTGGTAGGAGCCGTGTTGGTTTCTCGCGTTTTAATCCCAGAAGAGCGGATCACCGAAGGCGGCGATCTGGCCGATGCGCTCAGCTATGAGAGTTCCATGGACGCGGTGGCCCGCGGCACCGTGGATGGTGTGCGGCTGGTGGTTAACGTTGGCGCGATGGTGATCGTCTTGATGAGCTTGGTTGGCCTCGTTAACTACATGCTCGGGAACTTTATGGTCTCCGGTGAGCCTTTGACGTTGCAATGGCTAGTGGGATGGGTCTTCGCGCCTATTGCGTGGATCATGGGCGTTGATTGGGTCGATGCGCAAACTGCTGGGGCCCTTTTGGGAACCAAGTTAATCTTGAACGAATTGGTGGCCTATCTTGAATTTGGTGCGTTGGGAGATTCTTTACTACCGAACACACGTCTCATCCTCACGTATGCACTGTGTGGCTTCACCAATTTTGGTAGCTTGGGCATTCTGATAGGCGGTGTGAGTGCGTTGGTTCCAGAACGGCGCAAAGACTTGTTAACGCTTGGTCCCAAAACGCTTCTTTCGGGTACGTTGGTGGCGTGTTTGACCGGAACCATCGTTGGAATCGTAGGCTAGCATCTAAATTGCGCTGAGCACGAATTCGATGTCTTTTCGGGTAACGTCGAGGTGTACCACCCATCTTGACCCTGAGGTCAATACATCTTTCCGTGCGAGACTAGCTCGGACGTCGTCAAGCTGTGGCACATCGACAAATACCATGTTGGTTGCTTGTTGGACTGAGGCCCCTACTTTTTCTCGAAGTCCATGAGCAAGCCTGGTCGCATGCTCGTGGTCTTCGGCTAGGCGGTCGACATGGTGTTCAAGTGCATATAAGCCTGCTGCAGCAAGGATACCTGCTTGACGCATGCCGCCGCCAAGCATCTTGCGCCAACGTCGGGCAGCGTGAATAAATTCGTGTGACCCAACAAGAACGGAACCTGCCGGCGCACCAAGACCCTTAGAAAGACACACGGATACGGAGTCGACGAGGGAACCGTACGCCGCTACGGATACGCCTTCGTTGACAGCTGCATTGAATAAGCGAGCGCCGTCGAGATGCAGATTGAGCCCACGACGGCGACAAACATCGGCTGCTTGCGCGACATATTCGACGCTTAAAGACTTGCCCGCTTGCGTGTTTTCGAGGCACAAAAGTCGCGTACGGGCGAAATGATAATCGTCGGGTTTAATTGCCGCGATTACGGCATCGAGGGCTAATGTGCCATCAGCCTCAAATGGTAGGGGTTGGGGTTGAATTCCGCCCAATACGGCGGCCCCACCTGCTTCAAATCGATAGGTATGAGCGTCTTCTCCAGCAATGTACTCGTCGCCCCGGCCGCAGTGGCTTAATAAGGCGCACAAGTTAGATTGAGTTCCGGATGCCACGAATAAACCATCCTCAGCGCCGAGAAGATCGGCAACGAACTGCTCTAGGTTATTGACCGTAGGATCCTCTCCGTAAACGTCGTCGCCAACTTGTGCTCGGGCCATCGCCTCACGCATCGCTTCGGTCGGCTGCGTGACCGTGTCGGAGCGGAGATCTATCGACATGTTAGAACGTAGGCTCGGAGGCCCGTTACAGCTGTTAGTTAGCCGCTGCTAACGAGATGTTGTAGACACCAGCCTGCCGAGCGGAATCCATGACGAGAATCATAGTTTCCGTTTTCGAGTCTTTGTGCGGCTGGATGATGACGGGTGCTTCTGGATTTTCAGCATGCAATCGCTCTATGTTTGCGCGAACAGAGCGTGCGTCCACGTCACGTTGCGCGATCATGATGCGATCGCGGTTACTAATGCGAACGACGATACTCTTCTTGTCCGGATCGACTGTTTTTGGCTTGTCGTCTTCGGGTTGATTTACATCGAGTCCGATTTCTTTAACGAAAGTTGCCGTCACGATAAAGAAGATGAGCATGATGAACACCACGTCCAACATCGGTGTCAGATTGATCTTCTCGTCGTCTTCGTTTTCGCTACTAGATCCGAAGCCTTTACGCACGGGATGTCCTCAACTTTCGTGAGCGGCGGCTATGTTAACGCTAATCACGCGGATTTCCACCGCGGCGAAGGTCATTTGCGATTCTCATGAGAGGAATTGTCCAAACGATTAAACAAATGGTGAGAAGCGTCGCGCTCAGCGGCGATTGGAAGAAAATGGTTAACGAACCCTCCGAGAGATAGAGCGTGCGCCGCAAATTCTCCTCCAACATTCCACTCAGAATAAACCCGAGCAATAACGGCGCTAGCGGAAAACCGGCGGACCGAAGTAGAAAAGCGGCCAAACCGATACCGAGCATGAGGAAGATATCGAATGGATTCATGGTCGTCAGATACACGCCGAGCATGGAAAAGGCGATGACAAAGGGAATGAGGATTTTCCTAGATAAGTAGATGACCCGTGAGATATACGGGATCAATGGCAGATTTAGTGCCAGCAAAATGAGGTTGCCGATATACATCGACACGATGACGCCCCAGAAAACGCCAGGTTCCGTTTCGAGTAGCCGTGGTCCGGGCTGGATGCCATAACTGAGCATTACTCCGAGCAATATCGCGGTCGTACCTGAACCCGGTATGCCGAGGGTTAACAGAGGAACGAATGAACCGGTACAAGCTGCGTTATTTGCGGATTCGGGTGCGGCAATTCCCCGCACGCGATTTGCCTTTTTGTGGAGACGGCGTTCGGTATCGTAGGCGATGAAACTTGCCAGCGTCGCGCCAGCGCCGGGTAAAATGCCGATCAAGAAACCCAGAACAGAACTTCGCGAAACAGTTGGTGCCATATCTCGAGCGTCGCCAGGATGAAGGCGTACGTTATCTTCGCCAGGTGAGGGGATAGGTCCTGCAGATCGATCTGTTGTCATTCGGAATGCTTCGGCGAGAGCAAATGTCGCCATGGCCAGTAGAATGAAGGGTATGCCGTCCAGTAGGTCGAGTTGGCCAAAAGTAAATCGTTGCACCCCAGCGGCAGGATCGGTCCCGATGGTCCCCAACATAAGTCCGATCACGGCGGCGATTAGCGACGTGAGAATTTGGCCGCGATCAGCGAAAGCGGCAACGCTGGATAGAGCAATCACGAGAATGAGGGCGTAGTCGGGAGACTGAAATTGGATGGCTATCGCTGCTAACGAAGATGCGAACAGTAGTAGTGCGATAGCGCCCAATGACCCGCCAACGAATGAGGAGTAGGCAGCTATGGCGAGCGCTCGTCCTGCCTGGCCTGCGCGAGCCATCGGATAACCGTCAAAAGACGTTGCGACCGTCGAGGCCACGCCCGGCGCATTGATCAAAATGGATGAAGTCGAGCCACCAAATACGGCCCCGTAATAGACGCCCGCCATCATAATTAGTCCGGCGGCTGGATCGAGCCCGTAACTGATTGGGATCATCAGCGCGATCGCTGTGATGGGACCTAGACCTGGCAACATGCCGATAAACGTTCCAGCGACGCAGCCGATAACAACCCAACAAAGGTTTATTGGGTCGACCGCCGTTGCGATACCAGTGCTTATGCCCTCCCACATAGTTGTTAGCTCCAGAACGCGCCGGGTTCAACATAGACGCCGAGTAATATCTCGATCAATAACCAGCCACCCAGACTGGCAAGCAGCGGTGCCAAAATGAAGATATACCAGCGTTTTTCGCCCATGATTATTAGACAGCTAACAAGTAACAGTATAAGAGCGGCCCAAACGCCGACGCGCGGCAGGAGCAATCCAAACCCAATAATGGATGCCGATATTGATGTGAGCCGGAGGAGATTGTGCCGTGGCACATGTACACGCATACCCCTTACAAGCAACAACGTCGACAGTAGGATTAATATGGAACCGTAGGCAATGGGCAGTGTTCGGGAGTTCACGGGTTCTGCCGCAGACCATGGGTCGAGAGTGATCCCGTAGGCAAACCATACATAGGCGACCCCAAACGCCAGCAAGGTTGAAGGTAGAGCTCTTCCTTTCAATTGATGAACCCGAGTTTACTCAGTGTTGTTCG
>CAJWCW010000106.1 GCA_913030615.1 uncultured Gammaproteobacteria bacterium
GCTTTGGCGTTAATTCGGTTCTATCGGTTTTGGATTAGCCCGATGATCGGCCCACACTGCCGGTTCGAGCCGACTTGTTCTCAATACGCCGTGACGGCCATCGAGAACTATGGGGCGGTTCTAGGTTTTTGGTTGACGCTGAAACGTCTGGGGAAATGCCACCCATTTCACCGAGGGGGGTTGGATCCCGTCCCTCAAAGTCTTGATCGCTCGAGCAGTGAGCGTATAGATCAGCGCGAAGTCGTTCGTTGAACCCCTCTGAAATCATACGTTGGTCGTTGCTGGCGGGATTGGGCGTCGTGGGGTACCTGTTGATCCAGGCATGGACGGCTGATCGCGCTGTGGTTGTGCCGGTGACAGAGCAGCGGGCCCCATTGCCAAACGCGGAAAGATTTGTGGCGCCCGAGATTACTTCCGAGGACGTGGGCGACACGGATGTACCAGATTCGAGCCTAGTGAGTCGCGATCGATCCGCGGCACCGACCGCCGCAGCCTTGATTACCGAGCAACTCATACATATCGAAACCCCGCTTCAACACGTTTGGATTGACCCGGTGGGTGGGGATATCGCGGGATTGCAACTTCCAAAATATGCGGTGAGCCTGGAACAGCCCGAGATACCACTAACGCTTCTGGATCGTAGCCTGGAAAGCACTTACGTGGCGCAGAGTGGCTTGTTGGGGCGTGATGGTCCCGATAGCAGCAACGAGGGGCGCCCGACGTTTAGGACGGATCGATATTCGTACGTTTTGCGCGAAGGGCAGAGACCCATGGAGGTCGTGCTGCATTATGAGCAAGGCGAAACCACGATTCGCAAGATTTACCGATTCCGCCCCGACGAATATCTCATCGATATCGTCTACGAGATAGACAATCGCAGCAACGACGATTTTGTTGCCGCGTTGTGGGTCCAACTCAAGAGGGACGGGAAAACAGCGAGCACGCAAACCGCCAGCAATTGGGGGCCAAGATCGTTTCTCGGCGTGGCGTTAACCACGGACGAAACGAATTACGAGAAGATGGACTTTGAAGATCTCGACGACGATTCCATGCGAGAAACCAAAGAGGGTGGTTGGATAGCAATCATTCAGCGCTATTTTCTCGCCGCCTGGGTGTCTCCGGCAGATCGACAGAATCGATATTTCGCGGAGCCTATGGGTTCAGGGTTGTATCGCGCGGGTTTCGTTGGACCCGAAATTGGAATAGCGCCCAACGCGTTCGGCACGTATGAGGCACAACTCTATGCTGGCCCAAAAAACCAGAAGAAATTGGGCTTAATTGCGGCCCACCTTGACCGGACGCTGGACTATGGATGGTTTTGGTTTTTGTCGGAACCATTATTTCTTTTTGTTGATTGGGTCTTCGGCCTGGTAGGAAATTGGGGGCTCGCGATTGTTCTGCTCACGATCGTAGTCAAGATCGTGCTGTTTCCGCTGATGGCCAGGAGCTACAAGTCCATGGCGAAGATGAGGAAGGTCGCTCCGCAACTCAAACGATTGCAGGAACGTTACGCTGACGACAAACAAAAGCTCTCGCAGGAAATGATGGGTTTGTACAAGAAAGAGGGAGCAAACCCGTTGGGAGGCTGTTTGCCCATGCTGCTGCAAATGCCCGTTTTCTTTGCGCTCTACTGGGTACTTTACGAAAGTGTTGAACTACGGCATGCGCCGTTCGCTCTATGGATCGTTGACCTTTCCGCGATGGACCCGTACTTCGTGCTGCCCATTCTGATGGGGGCGTCTCAGTACGGCATGCAAATGATGAATCCCCCCATGCCGGATCCGATGCAACAACAAATGATGAAAATCATGCCCCTCTTCTTCTGTGTGATCATGGCCTTTTTCCCGGCAGGACTCGTCCTTTATTGGGTCGTGAACAATCTCTTTTCCTTTGCTCAGCAGTTTTACGCCACGAGGAAATACGGTACCGCGGGGGGCTCGGTTGGCTCCTCGGGAACGACTTGATCGAGACCATTGGTGCGATTGCGACACCACCTGGTCGTGGTGGTATCGGGATCGTGCGAGTATCTGGCCCCGATGCTCGGACCGTTGCCGAGGCGATATTGGGCCAATGTCCTGTCCCGAGAGCCGTAACCCATGCGGTGTTCAGGGATGCTGACGGGGACGTGGTCGATGAAGGGGTAGCCCTTTTTTTCGCAGCCCCCCATTCGTATACGGGCGAGGACGTTCTTGAGCTGCAGGGCCACGGGTCCCCCGTCGTCTTAGATCTCCTTTTAACTCTTGCGATAAGCAAGGGCGTACGCCTTGCAAGACCGGGGGAATTTACCGAGCGCGCCTTTTTGAATGAGCGAGTGGATCTGGCGCAGGCAGAATCGGTCGTCGACCTTATCAACAGTGCAAGCCAGCAGGCGGCACGATCTGCGGCGCGTTCGCTTACAGGGGAATTTTCGAACGCGATCATGGGGATTGATCAAGACGTGCTGAAGTTGCGGGTGTACGTCGAAGGGGCAATCGACTTTCCGGAAGACGAAATCGACTTCCTTGCGGATAGCGATGTCGCAGTGGCCGCCGAAGAGATTAGTCGGGCACTAGCGAACATTCTAGAGAGGTCGGCGCGGGGTACGTCCTTGCACGAAGGTCTCGACTTGGTCATCGGTGGCGAGCCGAACGTCGGGAAGTCGAGCATATTAAACGCGTTGGTTGGGGATGAACGCGCGATCGTGACCGCGATTCCTGGGACAACGCGTGATCTGCTGGATGCGGATCTCGTGATCGATGGGTTACCGATCCGAGTACGTGACACTGCTGGTATTCGCGAGAGCACGGATGTTGTTGAACAAGAGGGGGTGGCCCGGGCTCGTGCCGCGCTTGATACGGCTGATGCGGTGATGTGGGTCGTTGACGATGGGGAAACAGCCCCGCCCATGCTGGCGTTTGAGACCCCTACACTATTGGTCCGAAACAAATGCGACCTTACCGGCAGGGCGGCGGGGCGTATCGATGATCGAGACCTGCGACTCTCTGCGTTGACCGGGGCGGGCATCGAGGAACTCAAGAGCGCCATCAAGAACCTGGTCGGATTCGAGGGGGGCGAAGGCGCATTTCTAGGACGACGACGCCACCTCATCGCCTTGGAAGCTGCGCGGGCGGCCATTCAGGAAAGCTTGGCCGAAATTCAGGCGGGGCGAGCCGAGTTGGCTGCCGAGGCGTTACGATCTGTCCAATCTGCGCTGGGTGAAATTGTTGGTGCAACCACGACAGAGGAGCTTCTCGGTGAAATCTTTGCGGCGTTTTGTATTGGTAAATAATGCGCTCGCCAAATCGCTCTGCAATGAAAACAAAATCGGCTACGATACGTCCCCCCGTCGGTAGAACCCCATGGAACATCCAGAAATATTTGACGTCGTAGTTATTGGCGGCGGTCATGCGGGTACGGAAGCAGCCCTCGCTTCTTCGCGTAGCGGCGCGTCGACGTTGCTGCTAACGCAGAGCATCGAAACACTTGGTCAAATGTCGTGCAACCCGGCGATCGGGGGTATTGGTAAGAGCCACCTAGTGAAAGAAATTGATGCGTTGGGCGGCGCGATGGCGGTTGCCACGGATCAAGCCGGCATCCAATTCAGAGTATTAAATGGACGCAAGGGGCCCGCGGTCAGGGCCACGCGGGCCCAGGCTGATCGCGTCCTCTACCGCAATGCTATTCGACGTATCGTTGAATCGGCGCCAAATTTAAGGGTCTTTCAACAAACGGTGGTGGATCTTGTCATCAACGATGGCGTCATTGCCGGGGTGGTGACTCAGATGGGCCTGACGTTTAAAGCCCCCGCAGTGGTCCTGACCACGGGAACGTTTTTAGGGGGCCGTTTGTTTGTTGGCCAGGAAAGCCAGCCCGGGGGACGGGCTGGAGACGCGGCGTCGGGCCCGCTCGCTGAGAAACTTCGGGCGCTACCGTTTCGAGTCGATCGCCTTAAAACGGGAACGCCGCCGAGGATCGACGGTACGACCGTGGACTTTGATCTCATGGAAGTACAACACGGCGACGAACCGCGCCCAACCATGTCGTTTTTGTCGACGCCGGACGATCATCCCCGCCAGATCTGCTGTCATATCACGTACACCAATTCGAAAACACATGAAATTATTCGTGCGGGGCTCGATCGTTCGCCTATGTATTCCGGGGCCATTGAGGGGGTCGGGCCGCGGTACTGTCCGTCGATTGAAGACAAGGTGGTTCGATTCGCGGAGCGTGACCAGCATCAAATTTTTGTGGAACCGGAGGGCCTCGATACGAGTGAGTTGTACCCCAACGGCATTTCGACGAGCCTGCCTTTCGATGTGCAAATCGCTGCATTACGCACAATTAAAGGGTTTGAGCGAGCCCACGTCACGCGACCGGGATACGCGGTTGAGTATGATTTTTTTGATCCGCGCGATCTCAACCACTCGCTCGAGACGAAAAGCGTTGAAGGACTTTTTTTTGCGGGGCAAATCAACGGCACCACGGGCTACGAGGAAGCGGCAGCCCAGGGCCTTGTCGCGGGAGTCAATGCAGCACGTAAGGTGGCGGGGCTTTCGTCTTGGACGCTCGCCAGGCACGAAGCGTACATCGGCGTTTTGATTAGTGACCTTGTAACGTTGGGGACCAACGAACCGTACCGGATGTTTACGAGTCGTGCGGAATATCGACTGCGACTTCGTCAGGACAACGCGGACCAACGACTCACAGCCATGGGCCGTGAGCTTGGAATCGTTGATGACGATCGGTGGAGTCGATTCGAACGCAAGCGCGATGAATTGCGCCGACTTACGTCGACCGTAGCAGCCATCGTGGTTAGTGCGGGTTCGGATTATGCCGGGCGCATTAAACGGGCGACGGGAGAAGAGACCAGCAAGGACACGACGCTGTTGAGTATGTTGCGAAGGCCGAACATCACGGCCGACGTGATAAGCGACATTTTAGGCCCTGATGTCTCGATAGAGCGACTTCAACAGGTCGAAACCGAAGCGAAATACGATGGTTATATCCGGCGCCAAGACGAGTCAATCGAACGGGCAAAGAAGCAACAGCGGTTAGCACTTCCCGATACCTTTGATTACGGCGCTGTCGAAGGGTTGTCGAATGAACTAAAACAAAAACTTTCACACGCGAAACCTACAAACTTAGCCAATGCCTCCCGTATTCCTGGAATGACCCCGGCGGCAATGTCGCTATTGGCAGTTCATGCCAAACGGCAGCAACGGACTACCGCCGCGTAACGCTTGCGAACCCCAACACTAGAGAAACTAACGTCACTGGGCTTAAGCCCAGCCCAGTGCGAAACTCTCGAGGGTTATTTGTCTTTGGTTCGGCGTTGGAATGAGGCTTGCGGCTTGGTGTCCAGACGCGACGTCGAGCGTCTGGAGGAAAGGCACCTTTTGGACAGTATGTCGCTTCTCTCCTTGCTGGAGGATCGGCCGCGATTGCTCGACATTGGCTCGGGCGGCGGCTTTCCCGGGATGGTTCTCGCAATGGGGCGACCTAAAATGGACGTGGTGTTGGTCGAACGCAGTCAAAAGAAGGCGCGATTCCTCCAGCAAGTAGTTTACGAGCTTGGAATTACCGGCGTGGAGGTCATTGCGCAGGATATACGGAGTTATGAGCCGAAGAATTTGTTTGGTACGGTAACGGCCAGGGCGGTCGCAAATCCGATCATGGCATGGTCGCTGGCTCGGCCGTTCCTCACGAGAGGAGGGCGCTTCCTGCTTCAGACGACGAAACCCATATCAAATCCTCTTGAGGGCAGCGAGCTTTGCGAAACGCGACCGGGAATCGTAGGCTGGATTTCTGTGTTGGAAGCGAAGAACCGAGCATGACGCGAACCATCGCGGTCGCCAATCAGAAGGGAGGGGTAGGCAAAACCACGACAAGCGTCAACTTGTCGGCGTCTCTTCAAAAGACAGGCGCGCGGACGTTGCTTGTGGACATGGACCCGCAGGGGAATGCCACCATGGGTTGCGGCGTCGACAAACACCAGCTCGAGTACAGCAATTATCACTGGTTGCTGGGCGAAGCGAGTCTTGAAGATACCTGGCGCCAATCATCGGCAGGATTTCGCCTCATTCCTGCAAACACGGATCTGACCGCTGCCGAGGTAGCTTTGCTTCAGGCTGATGATCGTAGCCACCGACTATCGCATCAACTTGCGGCCGTGGAGGCCGGTCTTGATTACATCATTATTGACTGCCCACCCACGTTGACCCTGTTGACCCTTAATGCCCTCTTTGCGGCCGACGGCGTGCTGATCCCAATGCAATGCGAATACTATGCTCTCGAAGGTCTGACGGATCTCCTTGAAACCGTCGAGGGGGTTCGATCCAATGGCAACAGCGCGCTGGAAATAGAAGGTATCTTGAGGACTATGTATGATCCTCGAAATAGCCTAACGGGCGACGTCTCGAAACAACTGATAGAGCATTTTGGCGAACAGGTATTCAGGACCGTGATCCCACGCAATGTCCGACTGGCGGAAGCGCCAAGCCATGGCCTGCCGGCAATGCTTTATGATTCCTACTCGCGCGGGGCGGTGGCGTACCACGCCTTAGCGGCAGAAGTGATTCGACGACGTACTCAGAGGGATGCGTCTCGGGATGACTAAAAAGCGCGGGCTAGGACGTGGGCTGGACGCTTTGCTCAATGCCAGCGTCAGTGACCCAACACAGACCGGGGAACCATCCGCTTCGAAAGAAACGCTCAGCCACATCGGTGTTGAGCAGATTCATCGCGGTCAGTTTCAACCGCGCAAACACATCGACGAAGCGAGCATCGAGGAGCTTTCACAGTCGATTAAGGCGCAAGGCGTGATGCAACCGATCGTCTTGCGACGACGACCGGAAGGTGGCTACGAAATCATTGCAGGTGAACGACGGTGGCGAGCATCGGTCAAGGCCGGGCTTTCGGAAGTCCCGGCCGTTGTACGTGAGGTTACCGACGAACAGGCACTCGCACTGGCGCTAATCGAAAATCTTCAGCGCGAAGACTTGAATCCGTTGGAGGAAGCTAGGGCCCTGGGTCGATTGCGCGATGAATTTGGATTGACCCAACAAGAGGTCGCGGACGCAGTAGGTAAGTCGCGTACAGCGGTTACGAACCTACTGCGGCTTCAAAATTTAGGGACGAGAGCAGCCCAGTTATTAGAAGACGGGTCGATCGAGATGGGACACGCACGGGCATTGCTGCCGCTCGAACAACGCGATCAAGATGTGGCTGCTCGGCACATCGCATTAAAGAGGCTATCCGTTCGACAAGCCGAAGCATTGGTACGTCGAATGCTTGCTGGACCAAGAGAAACGACACAGCGCATAGACGCCGATACACGTCGCCTCGAAAAGGAGCTGTCCGAAAAGCTCGGTGCGCCGGTCGTGATTCGGCATCGTAGCGGCCGGAAGGGCGGAGGCCGAGGACAAATTACGATTCGATACGGCAGCATGGAAGAGTTGGACGGAATTCTTCGACACTTTCGTCGGTGATCGACAAAAACGAAGTCGTAATTTGAGGCAATAATGCCCGGTCGGGGTGGTGCGTAGCAGAACCCATCCGTATAATGGCGCCGCCTCGCAAGCCCCAACTTTTTCGGAGGAAGCCCCATCGAGTTCGTCCGACATTGGCCGGGCTGAGTAACGATTTTGTTCGCCGACGAACGCGCACCCCGGAGGTTGTTGGTCGTTCAGGCAGCGAGTGTTTTCGTCATCGTGCTAGGATTTTTGTTCGTTGGTGTGGACCAGAGTTTGGCCGCTATATTGGGTGGAGGATCGGTGGTGTTACCGAACGCGTGGTTCGCGTTCAGGATGCGTTGGACCAGTCGGGCTGGGATCATTCTCGGCCTAGGGATATTGAAAATTTTATTGGTCATCGTCTGCCTAGCGTTGGCGCTGGTCTTGTTTGAACCAGAGCCAGCCGGATTTTTTGCGGCTCTTTCTGTGGCATTGCTGGTTCAGATCATCGGGCCGATGGTTGGCCCGCGTAGTTGGAAAACGGAATAGACGATGGCTTCGGACAATCCTCAGGAATACATCAAGCACCACCTGACCAATCTCACCTATGGCAGGCACCCGGAGCTTGAGACTCTAGAATCTATCGATCCAAACGCGCGCATCCACCAGGAATCTCTATACGGAACCTGGGGCTTTGCGCACGACGCCGAAGAAGCCTCGGCGATGGGATTCAATTCGATTAACGTCGACTCCATGGCTTGGTCGGCGGCCTTAGGCCTGGCCTTCTGCACGCTCTTTTACAGCGTAGCGCGAAGAGCGACCGCCGGCGTTCCAGGTGGGTTGCAGAATGCGATCGAGTACGTCGTGGAGTTTATTGACGACATGGTGCGCGGGATTTTTACCCACAAGAACGATCTTATCGCGCCCATGGCGCTTACGGTGTTTGTGTGGGTCTTCTTAATGAACATGATGGACCTTGTCCCAGTTGACTGGATCCCAGAACTAGCCGCACTTTTTGGTGTGCATTTCATGAAAGTCGTGCCATCGACCGATCCCAACATCACGATGTCGATGGCGCTCAGTATTTTCGTGCTAATGCTCTACTACAGCGTCAAATGCAAAGGCCTGGCGGGATTCGGAAGTGAACTGGCTTTCCAACC
>CAJWCW010000107.1 GCA_913030615.1 uncultured Gammaproteobacteria bacterium
CAACACTCTTTTCACCCACCGAAACTAAGGCGAACGCTTCGGCCCGCACCGTCGTTGCGGCCACCTCAGGCAACGCGTCGAGTTGTCGAGCCAAAGCGTTAGCCCGTGGAATCAAATACTTCGGTCGTGGATCCTCCAAATATTCGGCATGTTGGACCTGCAGGTGACCGCTACCGAGCCGTGTGGCCAGATCGATGATGTCCCCATAAAAGCCCAGTTGTATGCTCATGCCGCAAATCACGACCATGGCCCCGACGGCAATACTCAGTACAGTTCGCCAGGTTCGCCCACGATTACGCCATAAATTTCGCCAGCCGACGCGGACGAACATCCAAGACAAGCCAGTCCCCATCGCCCGTTAATCCACGTCGCGCGTGATCGGCATCAACGACCCGACGTCAGCGAAAATAAGGTGAACTTGCGGTCGGCGATGTTGGCATCGAAGTCGGCTTCGACGTATTCGATCTCGGTCCATTCTTGTGGCTCTTCGAGGTTTGACATACGCATCAAGACGCCTATCGTGCGGCCACCCAGCTCAGCGACCCGTTGGGTTTCCAGCCGTTTGATCGGCGTCATCGATTGATCAAAATAGGTCTGCGACAGCATCACGTAATCGTCCCGGACGACCATGGTCTCTTTACCCCAGACGACGGGCGCGTCGTCGTGGGGTACCGCATCAATGGTGTAAATCGTATGGCCATCCTCGACCGTTGTCCCGACGACGGAAAGATCGTAGTAGCGCAACAATTCATCGGATCGAGACAGGTCGTTGTACGAGAAATCCGAGCCACCCCAGCTCTGGGACATCATGCTACTCGGCAGCCGTATCGATCGCTTGAGCGCTGGCGCGAACGTCCACATCTTCTCGCCTTTTTTCAACACCGCGTTGCCCGCGTCCTTCGCCGGTGCTGTGAACCGTATCAACGCCTCGTCTTGTCCACGTGTCCACGCAACGATGGTGGACGAGCGGTTCCAGTCCGGTCGTTGGATGCGCATCACGAGTTCTGAGTACGAGCTCTTGCCACGCGTCAGTTCGAGCGCTCGGCTCATCAGATCTTCTGCGGTCAGGGACTCAGCCTTGGCCACTTGGTAGGTTCCGAAGACCAGCCATGTGAGGGCTACAACAACGCTTGTGCCAAGAAGACGCGACGATGTTCGCTGGTTAAATCGCATTACTACTACCTCGTTCATGTATAGGTTGGATCAAGGTCTAACCTGTTCGCTTCACGATGGAGCATACAGGGTCCGGAGTTTGGATTCGGACACGTCGCTCCTTAGCTATCCGTTCGCACTGTCGCTGTGTCGACACGTTCTTACCTATCAAACACCTGATCCATTCGTCAGGATTGCGCAACCTTGTTCGTAGGCATCTTGAGCCCGTATTCGAATCTCCTCATCGGTCCGACTACCGATCGGGTGATCAACCATCGCAAACCGGTAATCGGCGTGCCCCAACGCCCGCGCGATATTGCGTCCCGTCGGTTCGAACGGGTGCGTACAAATGACCAGCGCCGGTTTTTGGTGGTCTTCAAAGGAAATGCCGTCATGCACACTGCACGTTGAGCAACTTCCTCAGTCACCAACCGCCGTAATCAGAAAATCGGCTTCCGCCGCCAGTTCGGCCAGGTAGGCGGGGTCCGCCGGCTTACCCGCGTTCCGTTTGTCGATGAAATGAACCACCGAACAGCCGTGTTCCTCCTCAAACCGGGCCGCCGTCTCGCGCACCAACAACTCCGCATTGGCCTTACCGTTTGACAATAATCCGATCTTCTTTCCATCCAAGCTCGCCAGACGGGGCGCCGCGACGCGTGTCGGTGCACCCTCCCCATCTGCACCCGGATCCATTAGTTCGATACTCATGAACACCTCCTTTTCACGTAATTAACAGTCAATACACACTCCAATCGGCTTCGATTGCATGATGGATGCCCGCGTACGACTCCACGAAGGAATGAAGCACGAGTGTCCGCCCGCATCACCGCCCGCAACCAAGAGAAGTATGTCTGCTGGGCCGAAACCTCGATGCACGTGTTCAGTCCCTTGGCGCTCGTGTTCCCTCTCGACGTATTTTCCCACGCGCTGCATGTTCTCAACGGTCCGATTCGCTTGGGTGAATAGGTACTGGCACACGTCCCCACGGCTCCAACCCGTGGCCGCTACGATGTCCGCGTGTTCGGGTGATAACACCACCACGGACTGCCCAATGGTGATGCATCCAAGGCTGGCCATCGCATCCGCAACACAATCCAAAATCGACTCGGGCGTATTGCCACCATGGTTTTCGACGTTGCAGAAGCCAGAACCTGCAAATACCGTCGCGCTGGAAATGTCTTCTCCATAGCCGAGCTCGACGTGCAATGGATCCCACGGGCTCGACTCGGCGCGTTCGGCGATGCACGAGGCGTATTTACCGGGATGACCTTGGGTCGACTGGTCGGAAATGCCAGGCAGCATTTCAAATACGTTCATGATAATGAGCCGCATTGCCCGACCGATCGTAGCGTTGGCTCGATTCCCAGGCCCAAATACATTGCCTGCCGAATTCATGCCCAACTCGCGAACCACCGGACCACTCACGATGACCATGGGGGCCGAGCCACCGGTACTCGCCGTCGACGCGTGAAAGCTGTAATCGGGTTCATTGACGGCTTCTAGGGCGGCAACAACGACCGGGAAATACTCGGGCAAGCAACCCGCCATCACGGCATTCACCGCGGCACCGTGAAGGCTGCACTCAAGTCCCGTGGCCGGATGACTTGCAATCACCGTCGCGGGCGGACGCCCCTCCATGGCCAGCATGGCGTCGACCCGACCACGCTCCGGCGGCACCACGGGTAATCCATCGGTCCAACCTCGCTCATAGCAGTAATCGATCGCCGCAAGGGCATCGTCCTCGACCTCGTGGATCCTCTCAGTTGCAGCCATACGTTCCTCCTACACGGATTCCATCCGCTACGTGACCTCCCGCTTCGCAACCGGCAATATGGGCGCTGCGTTGGTCGAGGCGACAGAATCTTTGAAGGAAGAGATTACCATTTGGAGCGAAGGCACGCGTCTCGCAGCTGACCTATTCATCCCAGAGAGCTCAAGCGACGATGGCGGATTCCCTGCAATCCTTCTCTGCCATGGTTGGGCCGGACCTAAAGCACACCTGAGTACGACGTACGCGCCTTTTTTTTGCGAAGCTGGATTTGCTTGCCTTACCTTCGATTACCGCGGTTGGTACGAGAGCGATGCGCGGTTGGCGACGCCCGACGCGCAACCATCCCCCGACGCAGATGGTTCGATCACGGTAAGTGCCTATCCCGTCCGTGAAGTCGTGGACCCACTCGACCAGAATCGAGACATCCACAACGTCCTCGATTACCTCCTGGACCATCCCCAGATCAATCCCAAGCGCGTGGGCCTCTGGGGATCAAGTTTTGGGGGAGGCCACGTTATTTTCGTCGCTGGCACCGATCCAAGAATACGGGCCGTTGTCAGTCAGGTGCCAGGGATGGGCGCTCCGACGGACGACGACGGCCACCCTACCGTGCCGTCCGAAGGCCAGACACTGGGTGCGGCCATGGCAAAAGGCAAACTGTGGTCGGTGCCTCGATCTCCTGAAATGCCGGAGTCACTCAAGGGTGCCGGCGACGTCCGCACCATGTGGCGTTACCTTCCTCGGGTCGCCGCCCGTACCATTAGCGTACCTACACTCATCCTCGATCAAGAAGACGAAGAATACGGAGGTCGCGAGAACTCGGGGATGGCAGCCCACGAGGCTCTGCCGGCAACCACGACCTCGCGTTATCACGTCTTCCCGGGAGGCCATTACGATATCTACGAAAAAAACTATCGCGAGGCCTCAACGATGGCGCGCGACTGGTTCCTTGAACATCTTTGATTTAGGCCCTTAATGTGAAGCGGTTTCAGCAGTCGCACGTCGATCACTACCGAGACCACGGCTTCGTCATCGTGGAGAATTTTCTCACTCCCGAGGAGTTGGAAGGTGCGCGTGCGGATCTCACCGACACCCTACCCGGTTGGATCGAGTACTGTGACGATCCGAGCCTACCGAAACCCGAGGGTTGGGAGAGCGGCCGCATCCAGGGTCGGGGCCCGATGCAATTTCCTTACACCGGTTTATTCTTGAACGACATCACCCTACATCCTGAACTGCGGGCGTTTGCCGCAGAGATGATGGGGCACAACGACCTCTACTGCGAACAGTCCCACCTCAGCGTCAAATGCAAGGGACACCCCGGTGACCGCGACCAAGGCATGCACTGTGACTTCGGCAACCACACACTGGCGTACCCTCCCAACGATCCTGCGTACTGGCAGACGGCCTACTTGCTTTACTACACCGACGTCTCGGCAGACCACGCGCCAACGGCCGTGTGTTCTTGGACGCACTACCCAGAAAAAATTCGCTGGCCCGCGCACTACTCGCGCGAAGATCGAACCGAGTTGTACGACAACGAAATCAACGTGGTGGTACCCGCGGGTTCGTTGCTCGCATATAGCATGCGGACGTTTCATCGGGGCACGCCATTCCGAGCTGACGCGGGCCGAATCGGTCAATTTATTACCTACGCCCCGGCGGCGTGGAAGTGGCTAGGCATCGTGGGTTGGTCCGCCCAGGCCATACGACCTGAATTCCGCCAATGGATCGAAGGAGCCTCGCCCGAAGAACGTACCCTGCTTGGTTTTCCGTCCCCAGGCCACGAATATTGGACACCCGAGACGCTAGAAGGCGTTGCAGCGCGTTATCCCGCCATGGACATGACCCCATACAAACGCGCGATAGCAAACAAAAAGGCCTAGGTCTATAAGGCCACACTTCCAAAAGGACGCAACAAAGCTTTCATCCTTTCTCCACTTTTCATTCATTTTCTTTGATTTTCGTTGTATATTGGGTTGCGACTAGTCGATCGGTTAACCCCTTGTCGTATGGCCACTAACGTTCACAAATCCGCCGAAGTCCACGCCGACGCGAAGATCGGTGACGATTGCAATATCGGTCCGTTCTGCACCGTCGGCGCCAACGTGACCATTGGCAACCATACGACCCTTCGTTCCCACGTCGTGGTCGATGGCCATACCTCCATCGGCCAGGACTGCGATGTATTTCCCTTCGTCACCCTTGGCGTCCAATCGCAGGACCTTAAATACGTCCCCGGGACCGTGACCTATGCCCGCATCGGTCACCGCAACATTATCCGGGAATACGTTTCCATCCATAGCGGAACCGAAGAGAACTCAGAGACCGTTCTCGGCAACGACTGCGCGCTGCTCGCCCAATCTCACGTCGCCCACAATTGCATTGTCGGCGATCACGTTACATTGAGTCACCAGGTCTCCTTGGGAGGTCACGTGACGATCGGTGACTACGCCAATTTAGGCGGTCTGAGCGGCGTCCATCAATTTTGCCACGTCGGCCGCGCCGCCATGGTCGCGGGCATGGCAAAAGCGACGCAGGACGTCCTCCCGTATACGATTGCCGACGGCAATCCCGCACGCATGCGCGTGATCAACAAGATTGGGATGGAACGGGCCGGGTATTCTGACCAAGCCATCACCGAGGTTCGGCGGGCTTTCCGTACGCTGTTTATGCGTGAAATGCGGCTGGAAGATGCCGTTCACGAAGTTGAAAAGACCCTAGGGGAACACTCCCATATTCGTTTGTTGCTCGACGCGATCACCAGTTCGAAGCGTGGGGTCGCACGTCCTGAATCGTCCACATTCGAAATCAACGTTAGTAATTAGCAGGCCTCTGGCATGCCACGACCGTGACAACCCGTTGGGGCATTCTCGCCACGGGGCGCATTGCCAAGACCCTGGCCGACGCAATCTCAGCTTCGAAGACCGGGGAGCTTGTTGCCGTCGGTAGCCGCTCCCTCGCTGGTGCGCAAGCGTTTGCAAGCAACTACGAGGAGCTAACGGCTCACGGATCCTACCAGGACCTCATCAACGATCCCGACGTCGATGCCCTCTACGTCGCGACGCCCCACCCACAGCACGCCGAATGGACAATCAAAGCGCTCGAAGCCGGCAAGGCCGTCCTATGCGAAAAGCCCATGGCCGTAAATCACCCGCAAGTCATGGCGATGGTGCAAAAGGCTTCCGACACCGAAACCTTTCTTATGGAAGCGTTTATGTACCGGACGCATCCCCAAACGCAGCGGCTCATCGAACTTTTACGCGATGGAGCCATCGGCGAAATTCGACACATCCAAGCGAGCTTTGGTTTTCACGCCCCGTTCAACGCCGAGCATCGGCTGTTCGCAAACGACCTGGCGGGCGGCGGCATTATGGATGTCGGTTGTTATCCGGTGTCCATGGCGCGCCTCATTGCAGGCGACGAACCCGAGCGCGTCAGTGGCCACGGGCGGTTGGGCGAAACCCGGACCGACGCGTTCGCCTCCGCTCTGCTGCATTTTCCACGCGGCATCGCGGCACATGTTACGACCGGGGTTCAACTGGGACTCAACAACTCGGTGAGCGTCTTCGGAAGTTCAGGACACATCCACATCGACCACCCCTGGCTGTGCCCAACCGACTGGTCCTTTGATTTGATTCAAGGGGGCCAAAGGCAAGCTATTACCGGTTCCGCCAAGCCCCCGTACGTCCACGAAGTCGATGAAGTGGATCGATGTCTCGCGTTAAGTCTCACCGAATCCAAGACGATGGATTGGCGCGACAGCCTTGCCAACGCAAGGGTTCTCGACGCATGGCGACACGCTATCGGCCTTGAGTTCGACCAAGAAAAACCCGACCGCCAAGTCAATCCAGTTCATGGCCGACCACTGCAAGCTGAGCCGTCGAACATGGTCTACGGCGAGCTGGAAGGTATCGACAAGCCAATCTCTCGCCTTGTCATGGGCTGCGATAATCAGCCCAACGCGGCGCACGCTTTCGTGATGTTCGACGATTTCTTCGAAGCGGGCGGAAACACCTTTGATACGGCGTATATCTACGGTGGCGGCACCATGGAACGCTTCTTGGGTCACTGGATCGACAACCGCGGACTTCGAGACGATGTCGTCGTCATTGGTAAGGGTGCTCACACGCCACTCAATGACCCGGAACACGTGCCAGTGCAATTGAACGAAAGCCTCGAGCGGCTGCAAACAGATCACCTCGACCTATATTTTCTCCATCGCGACAATCCGGACGTGGCCGTGGGTGAGTGGATCGAGGTCCTGAACCGCGAACGCGAAGCGGGACGTCTTCGTGCTTTCGGTGCGTCAAACTGGTCGCTAGCTCGAATCCAGGCCGCCAACGACTACGCCGCTCACCATGGATTGCAGGGATTTGTCGCCGTCTCTAACAACTTCAGTCTCGCCCAAATGATCGATCCCGTCTGGCCCGGCTGTGTCGCCGCGAGTGACTCTGCGTTTGCCATGTATCTAGAAAGCCAACAGCTCGCGTTATTTCCCTGGTCATCGCAAGCGCGTGGTTTTTTTACGGGGCGAGCCGACACCATTCGGCAACGGCTGGCGTCGGACATCGATACCAACTTCGGTAATCAACCCTCCGATGCTGAGATGCAGCGTTGTTGGTTTTCTGACGACAACTGGACACGTCGCGACCGAGCAACGGAACTCGCCGTCGTGCACGGCGTCGAACCTATCAACATTGCCCTTGCTTACGTTCTAAAGCAGCCCTTCCCGTGCTTTCCACTGATTGGACCACGACAATTGTCCGAAACCAGGAGCTCGCTCGGCGCGATGTCGGTCGACTTGAGTGTTGACGAGCGGCGGTGGCTTAATCTTGAGTTGACCAAGCTCCCTGCTTCCTGACCACGATCGTTCCCGCGAGGCGGTCGTGCAGACAACGCCGTGACGAACCAAAAATGAAGGCAGCGTCAACCACAGGCACCCACAGCAGGGTCCCGGGGAACGGCCACGGAATGCCTTCTAAGGTGATCTGCCCTATCACCGGGAGAGTTGCCGAGACGACGGTATCCGGGATGTAAAACCAACTCACCAAATTCGCCAGCAAAATGAAGACGACGTAGCGGTAAAGAATCAACTTCTCCAGCGCCGGACGACGGCCCGTTTCTGAGTCCACAATATGCAAACCCAACATCCACTTGCCGACAGTCTGACCCCGGGTAAACAAGAGAAAGCCATTGATCACAAAGAAAATGGCCGTGAACCACAACGTCCATTCGACAATAACTGGCAGCTCGTTCGAAAGGGCCATAATAAAACTCGTATAGCCGATATCGCCTCGAACGGCGAAAAAAACGAACACCCCAACCAACACCAACGTATCGAATAACGAGGCAAGTAAACGTCGAAAGCGTCCCGCCGGGTTAATTCCTTCAGTACCAAAACGTGTCGACACGGTAGCTATCCTCCCTCGACACGAATCGCGCACACGATTCGATCCGTGAAAAGGAACATTAACGAATTACGCCCGCGCGCGACAGGTTATGAATTGGAGACCACCTTCGTGCCCGCTATGAGGTCGTGAGCACAGCGCCGATCACCACGAAATATAAACAGAGCGTCGGCTAAGCCCAAAAGGTTTCCAATGATCGGAATGGCCATCACAAGCAACACGAGAACGTACCGGAGCCCCAATA
>CAJWCW010000108.1 GCA_913030615.1 uncultured Gammaproteobacteria bacterium
AGATCGCCGCTAAAAATGCGCCCGCATACATATCCCCAGCACCGTTGGTATCGATCGCCTCAACATCGTAGCCAGCTACTGATCGAGTGCCATCGGGACCCACATAGAGGCTCCCATTCGGGCCCAGCGTAATAGCAACATGGGGTGCGATATCGCTCAATTCGCGGGCGGCGATGTCGAGCCGATCTGTCTGTGCCCAGGTCAATGCTTCTTCCTCGTTGCAGAAAAGCCGAGAAATTCCATTGCCCAAGATGTCCTTCAACGCGTCGCGAAAAAAATTAACCATGGTTGGGTCCGATAGGGTCAGGCTTGTCGAGACGTCGTTTCTATCTGCAATTTCTCGAGCACGCGTTGCTGCGACGGCGCCACTTTTAGAAGATGCTAAATAACCCTCAATGAATAGGTATCTGGACCGCGTTAGCGAGGCCTCGTCGATTTGGTCAACAGTAAGATGTTCGGATACCCCCAAATAAGAATTCATAGATCTTTCCGCATCGGGAGACACGAGAATCAAGCAACGACCCGAACGGCCTCTGGTGATTGGATCTTGTGGATTGATCATGATTCCGGCGTCACGCATTTCGGATACGAAATAATTTCCTGTGGAGTCGTTTGCGACTCGGCACGAGTAATATGCCTGTCCACCAAAACCTCGGACGGCGAATATGGTATTGGCGGCCGACCCGCCGCACGCTCTCTCGGGTGCGAGTTCTCCAAGGCTTGAAATGAGACGTTCCATCTGTGGTCTATCCACCAACGTCATGTGACCTTTAGCGATGTCGTTTTCAACAAGAAATATATCGTCGACGGAATACGCCATGTCCACGAGGGCATTGCCGATGCCGTAAACGTCGTATTGGGTCATGTCATGGAGCCAAATATTCGATCGGCGGCATCCACGGTCGCGTTGATTTCGGCGGATCCATGGGCTCCTGAAACGAATGCGCTTTCGAAAGCGGATGGCGCGAAGTAGATGCCAGCATCAAGCATTTGATGAAAGAAAAAGTTGTATCGATCGATGTTCGAAGCTGCCGCATCTGCATACCCAGTTACTTCTTTTGCGGTCGTAAAATAAAGACTAAACATGCCTGGGACGTGGTTGATAACAAGTGGAATTTGATGACGCTGAGCGGCTTCTTCGATACCACAGACCAGGTGTTGGGTGGTGCTCAAGAGTTGTTCGTAAAACGTAGTGTCAAGAGATTCCAACATGGCAATCCCGGCCTGCATCGCCAACGGGTTCCCAGACAGGGTTCCGGCTTGGTACACGGGTCCCGTCGGAGCGATTTGGTCCATGATCGTTGCTCGTCCGCCGAAGGCTCCGACGGGGAGACCACCGCCGATGATTTTGCCGAGGGTCGTTAGATCGGGTTCGACTCCGTAGAGTTCCTGAGCGCCCCCTGGGGCAACCCGAAAACCGGTCATTACCTCGTCAAAGATAAGCACGGAGTCGTGCTTGGTCGTCAATCGCCTTGCGGTCTCAAGAAATCCTGACAAGGGCGGTATACAACCCATGTTCCCAGCGACGGGTTCCATAATTACGGCACCGATTTCATTCCCGTAATGTTCGAATGCTTGTGTCAACGCATTGAGGTCGTTGTACGGCAACGTGATCGTATGTTGAGCGAGAGTTGCGGGGACGCCCGGCGAGTCTGGCAGTCCGAGGGTAAGAACGCCGGACCCTGCTTTCACCAGCAGCGAGTCCGAATGGCCGTGGTAACAGCCTTCGAACTTAATAATTTTGTCGCGTTTGGTGAAACCGCGCGCTAAACGAATCGCCGACATAGTCGCCTCGGTACCCGAATTCACCATCCGTACGAGTTCGATCGATGGAATCCTTTCCGCCACCATCTCCGCCATGGTGATCTCTAGTTCGGTGGGGGCGCCGAAGCCAAGCGAGGTAATAGCTTGCTTCGTAACAGCGTCAACGATGGGCTTAAATCCGTGACCTTGGATCATAGGTCCCCAGGACCCGACGTAGTCGATGTATTGATTCCCGTCTGCATCGGTGAGAAATACTCCTTCTGCTGAGACGAAGAAAATCGGTGTGCCGCCAACACCTTTGAATGCTCGTACCGGCGAGTTCACGCCCCCGGGAATCGAACGTTGTGCACGTTGCATTAATGTGTCGGATTGGACGTGTTTCATTGAAGCCTCTAGAAGGGTTTGACGACTACAAGGATGGTGATGGCAATTAATATAAGAACCGGTATCTCGTTAAACCACCGGTAGAACGTGTGCGAACGGGCGTCTTCGTCGCGCGCGAATTTCTTGAGCAAATTACCGCAGTAAAAATGGTACCCGTAAAGTATTGTCACGAGGCCGATTTTGATCCAGAACCAGATCGAAGCCTGGTAAAAACTCCAGTTAAGGAGCACGAGCCAAAGGCCGAATAGTGCGGTCGCGATGGCAGCCGGTGTCATGATGATGCGGAACAAGGCTCGTTCCATTACTCGAAATTGGCCCCGGGTCGATTCATGTTGTGACATCGAGTGGTACACGAAAAGCCTCGGAAGGTAGAAAATTCCAGCAAACCAGCAGACGACAGCGATAAGGTGGAAAGCTTTGACGTAGAGCATTCGGGCATGGATGTTGAGAGAACTGAAGATGATGGCACGTTAAACCGTGAGGCGGGAAGGCTTATTGGCTGATATAGGAACTTTGAGATAACCCCGCATGCTTGCCGATGTGACGACGGCTCAGCACGCTGATAATTGGCCCGATCACCGGGTTTGTTAGTCCGCGTACGTATAGCGTCGTAGACCCCGACTGGTTTAATGTCGAAATCCCTTCAGCGAGCCTCTCGAAGTTCTCGATATTTAAACCAACCAATGAATCTGATCCAACTTCAATGAACAATCGGAACACAACCGTGACGCCCACCAGATTGTTAGCAGAGCCAATTGTGGAAGGGCGCTTTCGTTTGAGAGTTTTCCGCGGAAATTTCCAACAGAAAGTAATCGCGACGGCTTTGTACGAACTGTCTTTTTCGGCGTTCTCGTTAATGCGTTCGAATACGGAGCCGGTGTCAAGGAGTATAAGCGCGTGTTTTTTGCCGCCCTCAGAAATATGCTGAAAGGTGGAGCTAACGGAAACCTAAGAGCGCATTCGTTGCACCCAAAGAATATGATCGAGATGTCTTTATAGCCACGGTGTAGAATGGCGGGACTTATGTCAGACACGAACATCCAGATGTCAGCTCGCGCTGCTGACAAAGTATTCGAACTTATCCAGGATGAAGGGAACGATGAGCTCAAACTCCGAGTATTCGTCACGGGAGGCGGCTGTAGCGGTTTTTCGTATGGGTTTACGTTTGACGACGACATCACACAAGATGATACGGTTGTTCGACGGAGCGGAGTAACAATGGTTGTTGACCCGATGAGCTACCAGTATCTGGTGGGGGCAGAGGTCGACTTCAAGGAAGACTTGCAGGGATCCCAATTTGTCGTTACGAATCCCAACGCTTCCTCTACATGCGGATGTGGCAACTCATTTGCAATCTAAACTTTAGTCCCCGAAGGGTATAGGCATCCGAGGATGCGTTCCCCCTTGGCCCCCGTTACTGATGGGATATTGCCCGGCATCCGATCTATAAAACAGCGAGCCAACCAGGCGAATGCTCCGGCCTCAATACTGTCGCCATTGACGTTGATTTCTTCGGAGCGGATGACCGATTGATGGTTGAGGCGTGCGGCTAATCTTTGCATCAAATCCGAGTTTAATCGTCCGCCACCGCAAACGACCACTCGCGCTGATTTCGGCCCCCAGCGTTCGATCGCGTTTGCTACGGTGACTGCAGTGAATTCGCATAAGGTCGATTGGACGTCGGAAGGTTCAATTGGTGGGAAATCTCTGAGATGTTGTTCTATGTAGTTCAAGTTAAATTTTTCTTTCCCTGTGCTTTTTGGCGGTCCGAGCGAAAAATACGAATCGTCGAGCAGTGCTTCAAGCAGCTTATTCGATACTCGTCCCGAGGCCGACCAATCCCCGGAGGAGTCGTAGCGAAGTTGCCTCGAATCATGGACCCAAGCGTCCAGCAGAGCGTTCCCTGGACCGGTATCAAAACCAAAAAACGGCTGTTGCTCTTGCGAATAGAGGATCGTTATATTCGCGATACCGCCGATATTGAGAACGATTTGATCGTGCTCATAGGGCTGAAACAGCATTCGATGAAAGCTCGGTACGAGCGGCGCGCCCTCGCCGCCGGAGGCTAGATCCCGACTGCGGAAATCGGAGATGGTGTCGATTCCAGTGATTTCGGCGATGTGACTACCGCTTCCGATCTGTACCGAAAACCCTGGATCCGATTCCGGATGATGACGAACCGTTTGGCCGTGGCTGCCGATCGCCGCGACATCATCGGCGTCGAGGTCATTGTCATTCAAGAAACTGAGGATGGAAGTGCCAATGAACTCTCCTAACCGAGCGTGTGCGAGGCCCAGCCGAAAAATTTCGTTGGGGCCAGGCTGTAAAAGATTGCGTAATTCATCTTCAAGGAGTTCTGGAAACAATACTGTGTTCGAAGCAGCAATCACTGGCTTAGATTCGATGTCAACCAAAGCAATGTCGAGACCGTCTATGCTGGTGCCAGAAATACAACCGATAAAGTATCGAGGCATGGTGCGTTAATTGGTGGCTGCGGTTGTGGTCTCGCGTGGCTTACCGCTAGCGAGTAGTGCAAGGGTCGGTTGCATATGGGATCGAAAGCGTTTGAGTTCGGCCTTATTGATCGGATTCGATTTGGGTAGCGGTACGGTGCGCGGGTTCCTGTGGTTCCCGTTGACAAGAAATTCGTAGTGTAAATGGGGACCAGTTGCCCAGCCGGTTGATCCGACGAATCCGATAACCTCCCCTTGAGAGACTTTTCTCCCGCGCCTAGTGCCAGCACCTATTTTTGAAAGATGGAGATACTTTGTTTCGAATTGGGTGCCATGACCTATGACAACGTAGTTCCCATTGGCCTTGGTATACCCGGCGACCCGTACTTGACCGGTTCCGGCCGCTAGTACCGGCGTCCCGACTGGTGCGGCGTAATCGATCCCCCGATGGGGCATCGTGCGATTCCAAAGTGGGTGGACGCGTTTCATATTGAAGTTGTCGCTTATGCGGGTGAACTCCAGGGGCGCTCTCAGAAACGCTTTTTTCATACTTTCGCCAGTAGGGTTGAAATAGCCTGCTGCCCCATCTCGATCCACGTACCGAATCGCCAAGTAACTATCATTCTGATTCACAAACTTTGCGGCGAGGATGTTTCCATACCCAATGAAATCACCGTTTAGGTGGAGTTCTTCCACGACAATGTCGAATTCGTCCCCTTTCCGAATATCAAGTACAAAATCGATATCCCACTGAAAAATCTGCGCTAAGCGCATGGTTGTTTCATCATCGAGTCCGATGCGTTGGCTCGCCACGAATAGGGAGTGATCGATGAGGCCATGCAGTACCTTAGTTTGGATTTCAGGTTGGTGAGCGATTTCTGTCACTTCAAAGGAGCTGCCGCGGCGCACGAAAGCCAGCGATTCCAGTGGTACAGGGGAATAGACCAAACGCATCAGCGTGCCATCTTCTTGCCGCTCGAAAAGTAGTTTTTGGCCTGGATAAATGTGCTTGAGGCGTTGCGCCAACCGGTCGCTTTCCAGAACACTTTGAAGCTCCTTTGCCGAGATGCCTTCTCGTTGAAAAATCACGGCTAGGTTGTCTCTCGGCTCAACGATGACGGTTAGCGCGTTGGATGGGGATCTGCGCCCGTTGTTGGGCGTACTATCGATTTCAGCGGCAACGTTCGAGCCGGTATTTTTTGTATGGATTGAAGGATATTCGTCAAGGGAGTTGAAATCGGCTGCAGCAGGATCTTTTCTAGGGAGATCGAGCACGCTAGTCCGATTGAGACCGGATATCGCGAAAAACCCAAGAATGATCGTCAGTACGACAGCCATTGTACGGTGTGCGCGAGGGAGGTTACGTAAGGAGTACCCCCTCAACTTCGTATTCAAATCGGACGTTGACGGACCTATTCGTAGGGGTGTTCAAGAAGTTGCGCTAGTATATGGGTTTTGGTTCGGTTGGAAAGCCCTCGAGTCCGTGATCAAGGCTTCCGGCTTGTCCTCAAGCGAATTCGTATGCCCTCTCCTATAGCTGATCTAGAGCTGCGTCACCTCCTGGCCCAGATATCCGATCGAGAAGGTCTGGAGTCTCACGTACAACAGTCGGGACGGAGTTTGTATTGTGGTTTTGATCCGACGGCACCGAGTCTCCATATCGGCAGCCTCGTTCCACTGTTAACGTTGCGTCGCTTCCAACTTGCGGGACACTCTCCAATTGCGTTGGTAGGGGGGGCCACTGGTCTCATCGGTGACCCATCCGGACGCGTCGACGAGCGCGGCCTAAACAATGTGGATGTAGTTCGCGGCTGGGGGGAACGACTTTCGCAGCAGGTCTCCCGCTTCATTGATATAGACGGTTCGTATGCGGCCCGAGTGGTGGATAACCTAGAGTGGACGAGCCGACTGGATGCCTTAGGCTTTCTTCGAGACATCGGCAAACATTTTTCGGTGAATGCGATGATGCAGCGGGATTCTGTCAAGAACAGGTTGGGACGCGAAGGCGAGGGTATTTCGTACACGGAATTCAGTTACATGCTCTTGCAAGCGTACGACTTTCTTGAATTGTTCCGACGTTACCAATGCACGATTCAAGTTGGTGGTAGCGATCAGTGGGGCAACATGGTTAGTGGCATCGACCTAATCCGACGACTGGATAGTCAGCAAGCGTTTGTCCTCACGGTACCGCTAATTACTCGCTCTGACGGACTCAAGTTTGGTAAGACCACGGACGGAGCGATTTGGTTGGATTCCGATATGACGTCTCCTTATCGTTTTTATCAGTTCTGGCTGAACACCTCAGATGAGGACGTCGTGTCATTTCTTGGTTACTTTACCTTTCTCGACTTAAGCGATATTGCAGATGCCGCGACCGAGTTACGTGATCGACCTGGCGACCGAGGAGCTCAACGTCTTCTAGCGCGCGAAGTCACACTGCTAACCCATGGGCAGGGAGCACTCTCGTCGGCAGAACGCATCTCTGCGGCTCTATTTGGTGGTGCCGTAGCAGACCTTAAACGAGAGGATTTGGAACAGTTACAGCTCGATGGAATGGATTCGACCTCCGTCAAAAACGAAGAGGAATTGCTTACGGCTCTTGTCCGTGCTGGCCTCGCTAAGTCTCGTGGAGCTGGTCGTAAACTCATTGACGGTAAGGGCGTGCAAATTAACGGCGAACTAGTGGAGCTTCCGAGTAAGGCTCTTCGTCTCGAGCGGGCGTTGTTTGGTCGATACCATTTGCTGCGAAGAGGAAAAAAATCGTGGCACATGTTCTTTCACGAATAAGAAAATCGGAAAGGCGGGTTAGCTCTACGATGGCAACATATTTAACCGTCTTTAGTCATTGCGGCGCGGCGCGGCGTGCGTATAATACGCAGCCTTCGACCGGCGGTACGATCCTGAAACCTCACTAATCGAGGCGTGGGATTTCGTCGGGCGGTTCTTTAACAGTTGAATAAGCCATTCGTGTGGGCGCTCGCAAATGAAGTTGAGTCCCTGGCAAACCTTTTGTCCGCTCGGATCCCTTGCGGGGTCGGTAGTGGACTAGACTATTTAAAGTGAAGAGTTTGATCATGGCTCAGATTGAACGTTGGCGGCAGGTCTCATACATGCAAGTCGAACGAGAAAGGTCCTTCGGGACCGAGTAAAGTGGCGGACGGGTGAGTAACGCGTAGGAATCTACCTAGTAGTGGGGGACAACCCGAGGAAACTCGGGCTAATACCGCATACGACCTAGGGGTGAAAGCGGGGGATTTTCGAACCTCGCGCTATTAGAGGAGCCTGCGTTGGATTAGCTTGTTGGTGGGGTAACGGCCTACCAAGGCGACGATCCATAGCTGGTCTGAGAGGACGATCAGCCACACTGGAACTGAGACACGGTCCAGACTCCTACGGGAGGCAGCAGTGGGGAATATTGGACAATGGGCGCAAGCCTGATCCAGCCATGCCGCGTGTGTGAAGAAGGCCTTCGGGTTGTA
This sequence comes from uncultured Gammaproteobacteria bacterium, assembly GCA_913030615.1. GTDB lineage: Bacteria > Pseudomonadota > Gammaproteobacteria > Pseudomonadales > Azotimanducaceae > UBA11889. The sequence goes on from CAJWCW010000108.1 coordinate 8,081, forward strand.
AAGCACTTTCAGCGAGGAAGAACGCCTTGGGATTAATACTCCCGAGGAAAGACATCACTCGCAGAAGAAGCACCGGCTAACTCCGTGCCAGCAGCCGCGGTAATACGGAGGGTGCAAGCGTTAATCGGAATTACTGGGCGTAAAGCGCGCGTAGGTGGTTTGTTAAGTGGAATGTGAAAGCCCCGGGCTCAACCTGGGAACTGCATCCAAAACTGGCAAGCTAGAGTGTGGCAGAGGGTGGTGGAATTTCCTGTGTAGCGGTGAAATGCGTAGATATAGGAAGGAACACCAGTGGCGAAGGCGGCCTCCTGGACTAACACTGACGCTGAGGTGCGAAAGCGTGGGGAGCAAACAGGATTAGATACCCTGGTAGTCCACGCCGTAAACGATGAGAACTAGCC
>CAJWCW010000109.1 GCA_913030615.1 uncultured Gammaproteobacteria bacterium
TCGCCCGAATTATCGTCGTTCTCACTCATGATCCGCCTCCTCAGTTACTCTTGCATCAGCTTCTATCACATACAAGTTCAATGCGATCACCGACCGGTTCGATGCATCGTGGGCCGTTGTTACGCGAATTACTGACAAATGTCGAGACCGGGACGACCGACAGATCGAGCGTCAGACGGGGCGACATGAGGTCGGCCAACACGGCCCCGTCTTGGTCCTGTGCCATCCACTCGATGGCCCCCGGTTTCGATAGCATCACAGGCTGTCGTCGGTGTACAAATTCAAGTTGCGGTGACGCCGCCGTGGTCACGATGGTGAAACTCTCAACCATCTCTTCGCTCGTTTTGCTGTGCCACCGATCCCAGAGACTCGCCAACAACATTGCCGAGCTGTCCTCTGGTCGGATGTAGTGCGGGAACTTGCGGCCATTCCGCGATGTCCATTCGTAAAATCCCGATACCGGCAAAACACAGCGGCGACGTTCAAATGGACCCTTAAAAGCGTTCGAACTCGTTAGCGTTTCGCTCTTGGCGTTGAACATCGCGTAGCGGTTGGACGGTCCGCTCGACCAGTGAGGAACCAGCCACCACCTCGCGTTCGCGGCTTCGTACGTGCCGTCGCTATCGGGTCGAATGATCCAGGCTTGGGCCGTGGGCGAAGTATTGAAGTTGTCGTCCCCAGGATACGGCTCACTCACCCATTCCATGAAGGTTTCGGCCAGCGGATCACTCGTGACGTTAAACCGTCCGCACATCGGCTATCGCACGAGCGTCGCGACTTCACGCATCTCGTCCGCATCGAGCCGCATACCAGCACCTTCGACGTTGCCGTGAATTTGCTCTTCGCGCGTTGCGCCCGCAATGACACTGGAGACTTCCTCAAATGAAAGTAACCAGCCGAATGCCAACTCGAGGAGCGTACGCGACCGCTCGTTGGCGAAGTTCGTTAGGGCCTCAAGACGATCGAAGTTGTGATCCGATAACGCCCGTCCCGCGCGTGCACCGGCATTCGCAAGCCGTGTCCCTTCGGGCGCCGCTTCACCTCGGACGTATTTCCCGGTTAACAATCCACTCGCGAGCGGGAAATACGGCAGCATGCCAAGACCAAAGTGCCGACAACCCGGAATCACTTCGTGCACCACCGCACGCTCAAAAAGATTCATGTGATTCTGCGCCGACACGAAGCGGCTGTATCCCTCACTCCTGGCCGTCCAATCTGCATCCGCGATCTGCCAACTGGAGAAGTTGGACGACCCGATGTAGCGGACCTTACCCGAGCGGACAAGATCATCCAGCGCGGAAAGCGTTTCATCGATCGGTGTCGCTGGGTCGGGGAAGTGGATTTGGTAGAGATCAATGTAGTCGGTGCCGAGGCGATCAAGACTCGCTTCCACAGCCTTCATGATGTATCGGCGAGAGCCCCCTCGAGACAGTGCATCTTGACCCATCGCCATACCAAATTTGGTGGCAATGATGACGTCGGACCGCTTTGATCCCAACGCCTTCCCTAGAAACACCTCCGAATTGCTACCGCCGTAGACGTCGGCGGTGTCAAACAAGGTAATGCCATGATCCATCGCGGCGTCCACGACGCGCTTGGTCCCTGACTGGTCGACTCGACCCCCAAAATTGTTGCAACCCAGACCGATCTCGCTTACGGATAATCCACTGTGACCCAATTGTCGAAATTCCATCAATTCCTCCCGTGTTTGCCAACGGCCCAATCGACCGCACCGAGCGCACCGGCCGCAAATTCTGCCGCGGGCGGCTCCAGCGTCGTCGCCATCGTGTCGTTCCATCGATTTAAGAAACCAAACAACGCGATGATGCCGACGATCTGCACAATTTGACGAGAACTGAAGTGCGTCTTCAATGACTCAAACATCTCGAACGTCGCCGCGTTTGGGTTCTCCCCCGCAGCCAGCGCTAACGCAACGATGGCTCGCTCGCTCTCCGAAAAAGCGGGCTCTGTCTCAAACGCCAGAATCGCGTCCAGTTTGGCTCGGTCACCCCCACGCTCAATCATCTGGTGGGACGTGTGTGCTTGGCAGTATCGGCAACCCGCAGAAACGCTCACGGCGAATGCAATGAGCTGAACCAAATCTGCCGGTAAATTATCTGACCGAGCTGGGTCATCGGCGACAGAACGTTCAAGCATCGGCATCGCGGCCTTCAGGTCGCCACCAAAAATCACCGACGTCAGTGCAAAGAAAGCGGCCGGTAATTGTGGCATGTGAGCCATCGTCAGCATGCTGTTGGGTACGAAGCCCATCGCGACTTCTGCCCCTGAGAAAATTCCTTTCAGCTCGTCAACCGCGTCGCGCGGCCTGGGTTCAATGTGTGCCATTTTTTCCCTCCCTTCGGTCATAATGCCGGGGTTGCTCCAAAACAAAAAGCCGCAGACCATTCCGGCTCGAAGAGTTTTCACGAAAGAGGGACGCATGGCCGACATTGACGATTTTCGCGCGGAGACCCGATCCTGGCTCGAAGAGAACTGCCCAACAGGAGCACGAGGACCAGGACCGATTTCAACCGGAGCGACGACCATTGCAATCGACCATGAGGACACGGAACTGTGGCTCGATCGCATGATAGAAAAGGGCTGGACCGCGCCCGTATGGCCAACAGAATACGGTGGTGGGGGCCTTAGCACCGACCAATACATGACTCTAATTCAGGAAATGCGACGGATTGATGCGCGTGCACCACTCGGCGGTATGGGCGTGAGCTTGATTGGACCCACCCTGCTTGAGTACGGAACCGATGAACAGAAAGCTCGTCACATCCCTCGCATCGTCCGCGGAGAAGTCGCGTGGTGTCAGGGATACAGTGAGCCAGGGTCCGGATCCGATTTGGCATCGCTGCGTACGCGTGCCGAAGACAAAGGCGACCATTTTGTCGTCAACGGTCAAAAAATTTGGACGTCGGGTGCTCAATATGCGGACTGGATATTTGCGCTCGTTCGAACCGATCCCGATGTACCCAAACACGAAGGGATTAGTTTCGTGCTTATGGATATGCATCAGGACGGCATCACGGTCAGGCCGATTCGGCTCATTTCCGGCGAATCTCCTTTTTGCGAGACTTTTTTTGACAACGCCATCGCTCGCAAAGACGATCTTATCGGCGAGCTCAACAAGGGATGGACCGTTGGGAAGCGTCTATTGCAACACGAGCGGGGGAGCATGGCATCACTGGTCGGCGGTGGTGCGGTTAAAGACACCGGGCCCGTACTTGAAGACGAAGCCAAAGTGTTCAGTGGCGAAACAAATGGCCGCATTGCGGATGCCGCAATCCGCGACCGCATTTTGTCACACAACATGAACTCGCACGTATTCCACTTGACGCAACGGCGTACGGTTGAAGAAGCATCCGATGGCAACACGCCGGGACCCGCAACCTCCATCTTCAAAATGTATGGGACCGAACTACAGCAAGAAAGGTCGTCCCTCTTTGTGGAGATAAGGGGAACTCAAGGATTGGGGTGGACAGGAGACGAGTTCACAGGACGCAGTCTCATGGATACAAGGGGCTGGCTTTCCAACCGCGCCGCGTCTATCTACAGCGGTAGCAATGAGATTCAGCGCAACATTATCGCTAAAAGGGTTTTAGGCTTACCGGATTAGAGTTCCACGACTAACAAGCCTCTTTTTGCACGCCTGCACAATGTCGGCGTGCTTGGGCGGATGCATCAAAACCGGCGAGTCAAGCAATATGAGCCCCCCACAACCACCCCGTGCTGAACAACGGGCATACAGCTACAGCCACCATGGGATCACCGTCGAAGATCCGTATCACTGGCTGAAAGACCAAAAATACCCCGACGTTACCGACGCCGATGTTCTCAGGTACTTGGCGGCGGAAAACGACTATTTCGAAGCGGTGATGGAACCCATTCAATGGCTCGTCAACGAGCTGTTTGAAGAGATCAAACAGCGTCAGAAGCCGGATGACGCGACCGTACCCATGCGAAATCGGGGCTATTACTACCAGTCAAGCTTCAGCGCAGAAGTGCAATATCGCGTGCATTCACGCTGGAAGGCAGAGACTTCGTCCCCATCGGCCGACGACATGGAAGTAATACTCGATGAGCCCACGCTCGCAAAAGGCCACGAATATTTCAGCTTGGGCGCCTTTGCCGTGAGCGACGACGGTCGTTACCTGGCGTACAGCACCGATACCGATGGCAGTGAACGCTATACCCTCGTCATTCGGGATTTACACACCGGTCGTTTGCTCGACGAACACATCGCGAACACCATTGATTCACCCGTATGGGCCTCTGATAGTCGAACGCTTTTCTACCTTATGACCAACGCCGAGTGGCGTCCCTATCAGGTGAGGCGACATGTGATCGGAGAATCGGTGGATGACGACGTCGTGATCTACGAAGAATCCGATCCTGGATTTTTCGTCGGAATCGAGCGAACTACGTCTGGGGAGTTCATCGGCGTGAACACGTCCGACCACGTCACGACCGAATTGCGCTTGCTCTCAGCCCATGACCCCTTCGACGAGCTCCAACTGGTATTGCCGCGACGCGAAGGTCACCAATACTGGCTTGATCACCAAGGCGAACGTTTTGTGATTCGGACAAACGACCGTCATAAGAATTTTCGTTTAGTAACCGCTCCAGTCAACGATCTAAGCGAAGCCTCGTGGGCTAGCTTGATTGAACCTTCCGATGATCGCTATCTGCTCGGCTTCCAGTGCTTCGATCAATGGATTGTCGTGGAAGAGCGTCTCGAAGGAATCGATCAGATTCGCATCCTCGACGCCAACGACATTTCACACTACATCGATTTCCCTGACCCAGTAAGAGTGGTCGGCATCGCCGGCAACGCCGAATATCACACCAACGCCGTCCGACTGCATTATTCGTCGATGGTGACTCCGCACACTACTTACGACTACGACCTCGTTCGGCGCCAGCTGCAAGTCCGGAAGGTCCAGGAAATACCGAGCGGTTACGAGCCAACGAACTACGTCTCCGAGCGCCTTTGGGCTGACAGCCGCGACGGCAAACGCATCCCCGTTTCCATTCTCTATCGTTCCGATATTGAATTGCCCGCGCCCCTGTATCTGTACGGCTATGGCGCCTATGGATCATCGGTCGATCCCAGTTTTTCCACGTCCGTTCTGTCCCTACTCGATCGCGGCCTTGTGTTTGCCATCGCGCACATCCGAGGAGGCGACGAGCTCGGCTATCACTGGTACGAAGACGGCAAGGGCATGAATCGTACTAATGCCTTCAACGATTTCGTTGATGTTGGCCGTTTCCTCGTACGAAGCGGGTACACCGACCAAGGCGAGATAGCGATCTCCGGGGCTTCCGCAGGAGGTGAATTGATGGGGGCAGTGGTCAACCAAGCGCCTGAACTATGGGGCGCAGTCGCGGCCCTTGTGCCGTTCGTCGACGTTCTTAACACCATGCTCGATACGTCGTTACCATTAACACCGATGGAATGGCCCGAGTGGGGTAACCCAATCGAAGACGCCGATGTGTTTCGATACATGCAGAGCTACTCTCCATACGACCAACTCCTTCCAGGCGATTACCCACCCATGCTCGTCACCGCCGGACTGAATGATCCTCGCGTCACGTATTGGGAACCGGCTAAATACGTCGCTCGCCTCCGAACACTTAAAACCGACAGCCATCCCTTGCTATTGAAAACAAATATGGGTGCAGGGCATGGCGGCCGTTCTGGACGCTACGATTCACTCCATGAGGTGGCCGAGGAATACGCCTTTATCTTGCACGCATTAGGGATGGCGACACGGTGACGGCACATAATCCATCCGAGCGAAGCAGACTTGCGTTGACTGCCCACTTGCTATCGAAAATGTGTCCCCGATATGTGATTCAAGCTCTCAAACGAACGGGTTGCGTATGCGAATAGCCACGCTCTACGGCACAGATCGCATGGCACGCGACGAATTGTTGACGTTAGCCAGGGACCTCGAATCTGCGGGTCTCGACTCTCTATGGATTCCGGAAGTGTTGGGTCGAGATCCATTTACGGTCGCAGGTTATCTGCTTGCCAATACCACGTCACTGCACATCGCGACGGGCATTGCCAACGTCTACGCACGCGACCCCGCGGCGATGGTGGCCGGGGCATCGACCCTCGCCGAATTTTCCGACGGCCGATTCCAGCTAGGGTTGGGCGTCTCGAACGCCTACATCAACAGAGCACGGGGGAATCCGGAATGGCAGTCTCCAAAAGCAAAAGTCGAGTCTTACGTGGAAACAATGCGGGAACTCCGGCTAACGGCTCCCCAAATCACCTACCCGTTATTCCTTGCCGCCCACGGTCCAGCGATGCTGGCAACTGCCCGAAAATGCACCGACGGCGCCAATACCTACCTCATGACGCTAGAACACACACGCCAGGCGCGCGATATTCTCGGCCCGTCCCCTGCCCTTAACGTGGTGATGTTCTGTCTTGTCGAGACTGACCCAATCCTCGCGCGTGAAATTGCGCGCAAAGCCATCGCCCCCTACATCAACCTCGAGTATTACCATCGGGTCTGGCGAACTCTCGGTTTCAGCGATCGAGACTTCGAATCAGGGGGTAGCGATGCGCTTATCGACGCGACGGTGGCGCACGGCGATCTATCGACCATAAGGCACCGCGTGAAGGCCCAGTTTAGTGCTGGCGCCACACGGGTCGTGGTGATCCCACTCGCCTCACAGGGCAAACCAGATCTGGACTTGTTGACCGCGCTAGCAGGCATGCCTTAGGCGATTGCGTCGCGCAAGGTTGTCTGAAAATCCGGATGGGCGATATCGATCAAAGCTTCGCGCCGTTTTTGTCGTGTCGCGTGCCGAAGATCAGCGACGCCGTATTCGGTGACGACGAGATCAACGTCAGTCCTGAGCGCCGTCACCATCTCGACCTTTGGAACGATCCTCGACACCGAGTCACCCTTCGCCGTCGCCGTCATGGCGATAATTGAACGCCCGCCTCGCGAGACCTTCGCAGCACGCATAAAATCGACCGAACCACCGGTTCCGGAAATCTGTCGACCCGCTATAACTTCGGCATTCACTTGCCCTTCAAGATCTACCTCAACGGCGGAATTAATCGAAACGAAATGCCCAATCGAGCCTAGGATACTGATCTCATGAGTAATATTCGCACCCGCCAACTGGACACTGGGCGCATCCGCCAGCCATTCATAGAGATCAAGGCTACCGACGGCCATTCCTGTCGTATGAATGCCTACGTCACGTGTTTTCGCGGCGCCATTGAGATTACCGTTCCTCACCAACGCCATGCCTCCGTCGTCAATAAGACCCCCGTGCAGACCCAAATCGTTGTGTTGGGAGAGACTCGCGAGTATGGCCGCCGGGATAGCCCCAATGCCGGTCTGGATACAGTCGCCGTCATCGATTAACGCGGCAACCAAGGCACCAATTCGCTCTGACACCGGATCGATCTTGCTCAGTGACATTTCAGTCAGAGGTCGTTCCGTCTCAACAACGTAATCGATAGACGTTTCTGGGACGAGCGGCGCGCCCGCTGCCGCGATGAAGCCGGCGTTTAATTCGGCAACCACGATCTTGGCGGACTCACGCACGGCATCGAAGAAATCCGCGTTCGGCCCCAAACGCATTCGTCCTTCTCGATCGCGAGCAACCTGAACCAATGCGTAGTCTAGTGGGGATCGGCGCAGGTACTCGTAGACGTAGCGCATCTGCATCGGTAAATACGAGATTCGAGACGGATCAATAGCTTTTCGAAGCGCCGGTGTCATGAAAAAGGTCTCCACACGAACGCTCGAATTTAAAGCAGTAAAATCGAATTGGTTCAGCCCTGGCAGCGGAAACTGAACGAACGTCGCATCGGTTATAGCTTCGCGGGCGCTCACCAACGCTTCGAGAAGACCCACGGGCTCGTTGCTGCTGCCCGTGACAAACACCCGAGACTCCGGTTTGATGATACGGGCCAATTCATGAGTTTGAATCGTCTGCAACTACTTCTTCCCGGGGGCTCTATAAGGGCGCTAGATTAGACCAATCAGATCTCGAACGCCGACTAGGGAGTATATAAACCGTGGCCACCCTCATTACCCACTCTGTCTGTCTTGAGCATCAGATGGAACAGCGCCACCCGGAAAGCCCAGAGCGGCTGGCCGCTGTGCTCTCACACCTCAATGACTCGCGCCTTATCGATGATCTCACGACGCTTCAGGCCGCCGAAGCCGTTCGGGACGACCTCACGGCTTTCCACCACGACACCTACGTCGACGAACTGATAGCGATGGAACCCGATCAAGGCCTGCAGCCCGTGAATCCTGACACAAGCATGGGACCCAAGTCGCTCGCGGCCGCCCGCTACGCCGCGGGAGCCGCAATTCAAGGAGTCGACCATGTCCTTGCAGAAGCGGACACCCGCGTTTTTTGTGCGGTCCGACCGCCGGGCCACCACGCCGAAGAATCGACGGCCATGGGATTTTGTTT
>CAJWCW010000110.1 GCA_913030615.1 uncultured Gammaproteobacteria bacterium
GACGACGGACAGCCTTTACGACGCCGGTATCGTAACTTTTGACGAGGATGCGGGCGCGTACGAACAATCCGATGCGACGGGATTCATTCGCTTGAACGCGCTCCGCCTTCGCCTTGCCGCGCGCCGCGAACGAAACCGGTAGAAGTAAAGAATGGCATAAGGAATATCACAGCCTGGAACAGGGCGGGTAAACTCAACGAGGCGTCGGTTGGACGACTCGACGACCTTACGCGGTCATTCGTACTCGGTTTTGTCTTTGAATTCGCACAGATCTTCGATAACGCACGCACCGCATCGCGGTTTGCGAGCGACACAAACATAACGACCGTGCAAGATTAGCCAGTGGTGGGCGCCCTGTTTGTAGTCGTTCGGGACGACGCGCATGAGGCGATCTTCGACTTCGCGAACATTTTTTCCCGGCGCGAGATTGATGCGGTTGGAAATCCGGAAAATGTGGGTGTCGACCGCGATCGTAGGTTCGCCGAACGCGGTATTGAGAATGACGTTGGCTGTTTTTCGACCGACACCGGGTAGCGCTTCAAGTGACGGGCGATCCTTCGGAACCAGACCACCATGTTCGTCGATCAGGATTTGACAAGTCTTTAGAATGTTTTCGGCCTTCGTGTTGAACAGCCCGATCGACTTGATAAAGCTCTTTAATCGACGGATTCCGAGATTGCGTATCGTTTCGGGATTATTTGCTGAAGCGAACAGTTTTTTGGTCGCTAAATTGACGCTAACGTCTGTGGCTTGTGCCGAAAGAATCACCGCGAGCAGTAGTTCGAAGGGCGTTTGATATTGCAGCTCCGTCTCTGGGTTTGGGGTCGCTTCTTTAAGCCGTTCGAAAATAGCGATGCGCTTCGCCTTGTTCATATCACGCCATCCATGCGGTTTATCAGGCTGAGAAATTCGATCATAAGACCCTCCATCGACACGATTGCGTGTAAAACGAACAGTCGCACGTTTTCTCAGGTTATTCGGGTTCCTGGTTCGGCCCCTGTGTCAACAGAAATCAAGAAGACTTCGCTGTCTCCGTTTGCAGCAGCGAGCACCATGCCTTCTGATGTACCAAAGCGCATCTCACGTGACTCGAGGTTGGCAACAACGACCGTCAGCTTCCCCACTAGATCCTCTGGAGCGTAGGCTAACTTGATGCCGGAAAACACAGTACGTTGGTGATCGCCCACGTCGAGCGTTAGGCGAAGTAACTTATCGGCCCCATCGACGGACTCCGCAGATACAATTCTTGCTACTCTTAAATCGACTTGCTCGAAGTCGTCGATCTTAATCATGGGGTTATCCTCAGTTTCAACGTGATCTTCGCGCGATGCATCGACCATTGCATTGACGGCTCGCTTGTCGATACGCTTGAAAAGCGGTTCAAAAACATTAATCCGATGATTGACTAGAGGCGTGCCAATATCGGTCCAACCCAGCTCGTCGCATGCTAGAAATTTTTCCGACTGTTTAGCCAGACGGGGCAAAATGGGCTTCAAGTAGATCACCAGGATTCGGTACATGTTGATGCCGAGAGAACAAATGGCTTGAATTTGTTTTTCTTGTCCAGTCGTTTTAGCGAGTTCCCACGGGGCGTGGTTTGCAATGTATTGATTCGCTCGGTCTGCCAGTGTGGCGACTTCCCGCACCACTCGATTGGTATCACTCGTCTCATATAGCTGCCCGATGGTCTCCTGCGCATCAACGAATACTTGCAGCAGGTGCGTGTCGTGAATAGTTGGCGCAAGCGTGGATTCGGTGGATTGATTGATGAAGCCTGCACAGCGTGAGGCAATGTTTACGATTTTGCCGACGAGGTCGGAATTTACTCGCTGCACGAAATCTTCCCAATTGACATCGATATCATCGTTGTTGGGGGACAGTTTTGTCGCGTAGTAGTACCGCAGATACTCGGGTTCGAGATGCGCCAGATACGTTCTCGCGTTAATGAACGTCCCTCGCGACTTCGACATTTTCCTGCCTTCGACCGTTATAAACCCGTGCGAATGGATACGGGTGGGTAAACGAAAGCCTGAAGCGTTTAATACCGCTGGCCAAAAAAGGGCGTGAAAATTGACGATATCCTTACCAATAAAGTGGTGGACTTCAGTGTCGCTGTCGCGGGCCCAGAATTCTTCGAAGTCGAGGTCGTTTTTATCACAGTAGTTGCTGAAACTGGCCATATACCCAATAGGCGCATCCATCCAGACATAGAAGTATTTATCGGTGCCCGGAATAAGAAATCCGAAATAGGGAGCGTCGCGACTTATATCCCAAGCTTTTAGGCCCGCATCCAACCATTCCCTCAATTTGTTAGCGACTTCAGATTGGACTGTTTCCGTTGAGATCCACCCGTCGAGGAAATCCTTAAATTGAGCTAGATCAAAAAAATGATGCGTCGACGATTGCAGCGTGGGCCCAGCGCCCGAAAGAACGGAGCGTGGATCACCAAGTTCGGTTGCATCGTAAGTCGCACCGCAGGCTTCGCAGTTGTCGCCGTACTGATCGTCAATCCCGCATCGGGGGCAGGTCCCTTTGACGAACCGGTCCGCCAAGAACAGCTGCTTTTGGGGGTCATAAAGTTGTTCTATTTCCTTGGTAAAGATGTATCCCGCGTCCTTTAACCGCTCGTAGATCAATCCTGAGTAGTGTTCGTTTTCTGGAGAATGCGTGGAATGGTAATTGTCGTGCTGTACGAGAAAATCTTTAAAGTCTTCTATGTGATCGATCCGAACTTGGTCAATGAGTTGCTCAGCAGAGATTCCGAGTTCCTCGGCTTTCAGCATCGTCCCCGTACCGTGGGTGTCGTCGGCACATACGTAGAGGCACTCGTTGCCTTGTAACCGCTGATAACGGACCCAAATGTCCGTTTGGATGTGTTCGAGCAAATGACCGAGATGTATTGCGCCGTTGGCGTTGGGCAGCGCGCTCGTTACAAGAATTCGGCGCATGATTGAGAGATCCGATTCTTATGGTGTGCGATTCCGTGCGAACAAAGGCACGGTTGTTGGTGGCGCACTATATAATGCTGAGTCGATTGGGGCGAGTAACTTGTATGGGGAAACCACTAGAGACATTTCTAGATCCAATCGTGAATGTCAGTTGGCGCGAGCTTGGGGCGATCCAGCGTGCCGCGAAATTGGACGGGAAATGGCATGTCCTGATTGAGCTTGGATACCCGGTGGAAGGCTTGACGAAGGCGTACGCAACTGCGCTCGAAAATTGGATGGAAGACGAAATCGTTCTGGAGTTGAAATTCAGTGCGCCTCCTTCTCATGCTTTGCCTGGGGCGAGCAATGTAATCGCCGTCGCTTCGGGAAAAGGTGGTGTCGGCAAATCAACTACGGCCGTTAACTTGGCTGTGGCTTTAGATCGAGCCGGCGCAAAGGTCGGTATTTTGGATGCGGATATTTATGGGCCCAGTCAGGGAATCATGTTGGGGATTCGAGAGGGTCAGCGACCAGAAATAAGAAATGAGAACGAGTTTGTGCCGATTCGATGCCACGGTATTGAAGCGATATCCATGAGCATGCTCGTTACGGATAAAACCCCGATGGTTTGGCGTGGGCCAATGGCGTCGGGCGCGCTGCAGCAATTGTTGCAACAAACAGCGTGGAGTGATCTGGACTATCTCATCGTCGACATGCCCCCAGGAACGGGAGATATTCAGCTGACCCTTTCACAGCAAGTTTCAGTTGGCGGAGCAGTTATCGTAACAACGCCCCAAGAAATCGCGTTGGCGGACGCACGCAAGGGTATCGAGATGTTTCGTAAAGTTTCGGTACCGATAATCGGCGTAGTCGAAAATTTGAGCTACTTTGTGTGCGACGGCTGCGATCGTAAACACGCATTGTTCGGCGAGGGAGGAGGCGAGCGGGTAGCGGCGGAGTACGGAACGTCGTTACTTGGGGAGTTCCCGTTAGATCCGGCGATTCGAGAACAGACCGATGCGGGCGTGCCGATAGTCGCAATGGACAGTGCTTCGCCCATGTCCATTCTCTATATGGACTGCGCGCGGCGGACGGCCGCCGCGCTTTGGCTGATTGGTCGAGATAAAGCGCCAACGCCAACTCTATCTATGGACGATCAATGACCATCAAATCTGATCGATGGATACGGGAAATGGCAGAGTCGCAGGGAATGATCGAACCGTTTGAACCGGCTCAAGTACGCCGAGTCGACGGCCGACCAGTGATTTCCTTCGGTACTTCGAGTTACGGATACGACGTTAGGTGCGCGCCCGAGTTTAAGGTTTTTACGAATATTTTCTCCGCGACGGTTGATCCCAAGGCTTTTGACGATCGCAGTTTCGTTGATGTACGGGAAGATTCCTGCATTATTCCACCGAACTCGTTTGCGTTAGCGAGTACGGTGGAGTATTTCCGGATACCGTCGGACGTTTTGACAATTTGCCTCGGAAAATCGACGTACGCTAGGTGCGGAATTATCGTCAACGTGACCCCGCTTGAACCGGAGTGGGAAGGGAACGTAACGCTTGAGTTTTCGAATACGACGACGTTGCCTGCAAGAATATACGCCAACGAAGGGGTCGCCCAGATGCTCTTTATCCAGTCGGATGAACAGTGCGAAACCACGTACAAAGATCGTGCCGGTAAATACCAGGGCCAAACCGGCGTTACGATGCCAAAAACCTGATTTAAGCCTTTCAGTGACTAGCCTCTGACCGGCTATCCAAGTTCTACGTTTGCATCTCCGATAACTAAATGGCCTTTCTGTACGTGGGCACCTAACGATTCGATTCGTCCTATAACAACGGCGTCATCGTTTATTTGTTCGAGTATTTGATCGACGTTCTCAGGGCGGCACGCGATGACGAAACCGATGCCACAATTAAAAGTTCGAAGCATCTCCAGCTCGTCAATTCCCCCTTGCTGTTGTAGCCAGTCGAAGACACGTGGCCGTTCCCATGTGCCGAGGTCGATGTCGGCTACTAGGGTGCTCGAAAACATTCTTGGGATGTTCTCGATCAGTCCGCCACCAGTTATATGGGAGAGCCCGGTAACTAACGACACGATCGGCAATACAGAAGGCACGTATATACGAGTCGGAGCCATCAATTGATTAAGCAAGTCGTCGTTTACCGGACCAAAATCGGTCATAACGCGTCGAATGAGAGAGAACCCGTTGGCGTGCGGCCCCGAAGAAGCAACGCCGATGAGAACGTCTTCCGGTGCAACAGAATCACCGGTAACGACTTCGCTTCGTTCGACGATGCCCACGCAAAACCCGGCCAAGTCGTAGTCGAGACCCTGGTAGAAACCTGGCATTTCTGCGGTTTCACCGCCAACCAACGCGCATCCTGCGATTTCGCAGCCGCGCGCGATGCCATTGATGACTCGTTCAGCGACGTCAACGTCTAGTTTGCTGCTGGCAAAATAGTCGAGAAATAGAAATGCTTCTGCACCGACAGCGAGAACATCGTTAACGCACATAGCCACTAAGTCCTGACCTACACCGTCATGCATGTTGTGGTTTACAGCGAGAGCAAGTTTCGTCCCGACGCCGTCTGTTCCGGTTACGAGCAGGGGTTCCTGGTATTTCTCCGGGAGGCTTGCGAGGGCTGCGAAACCCCCGATGCCGCCTAATAATTCGGGTCGATGAGTGCGCTTGGCAGCTTCCTTGATTCGTTGCACCAGTTCGTTTCCAGCGTCGATATCGACGCCTGCTTCTCGGTATGTGAGACCCAACGCGTCACCCCTCGCTCAACCGCGGAAAGATCGGCGAGTTTATCAAATATTTTCGCTACACTGCTTCCGTTTGGCTCCCGATGGAGCGGTTATTTGTGAAGAAGCTTCCTTCTTTATTGGTCTTGATGTGTTCGTGTTTTGAGACACGAGCTGACGTAATCGATTGGCTTTACGATGTCGAAGTTCCGGTTGCGACACAATCTTCGGCGGATACGCGAGCTGCAGCCGCGAGGGCATTTGCTACTGTGTTGACCCGGGTAACGGGCCTAAAAGAGATACCGCGCAACGCAGTGATTGCAGCTGCGCTAAGAAATCCAGGGCGCTTTTATGCAAGGTACCGATTTGTGCGGAAAGCGGGCGGAGCAAAGGATGCGATGGATCCGCAAACCGTACTCGAAGTCGGTTTCGACCCACGCACTGTTCAGGATCTTGTTCGGAGTGCGGCCCTGCCGATTTGGAGTGCAAATAGACCCACGGTTTTAGCTTGGATCGTTTTGGAGGAGGACGTTTCTAGCATTGCGGCCAGCGACGATACGACTCCGTGGGCGCGAACAATTAAAGCTCGGAGCCGTGACCGGGGACTGCTCGTGCAGTTGCCCCTCATGGACCTTGCAGATCGCGAGCGCATTTCGGGCTCGACTGTTTCAGGGGGTTTTTCGGAGCAGATACTAGGAGCAAGCGAACGATATGGTGCTCAATACGTTCTGACTGCGAGAATATGGATGGATCACCAAGGGCTTTGGCATGGTGCCGGCGGTTTGATGTTTGAGGAAAGGCAAACGAACTTCGCGCACGAGGGCGAAACAAGGGATGAGGTAAGCGAAAAGGTACTAGACACCGTCGCTGACGAACTAGTACAACGTTTCGTCGTTTTTGGCTTGCATACGGAAGGTGTAAGTATTTGGGTCTCCGGGATAACGTCGGTCACTGAGTACAGCGCGTTGTTGAGATATCTGCAATCGCTCGAGTTCATTGACCGGGTAGACGTGGCTGAGATTTCAATCGATCAAATTCGAATCGTTGTACATACACGATCTACGCTACGTCGACTGTCGGAACTGCTCTACTCTGATGGCGTAATTACCAGAGACACCAGCAAGAATTCTGAATTCGACTCGGACCAATACGTATGGCGAGGCGAACAGTGATCCATCACTTACCAAATGTCATCACGTTGATACGGTTCGCGCTTATTGTCCCGACTGCCTGGTTTATATGGAACGGGAACTACGCCGAAGCCTTGATCCTTATGTTGATAGCCGGCTTATCGGATGGGCTAGATGGTGCGCTGGCTCGGGGGTATCGGTGGACCAGTAAGTTTGGCGAGATGGCCGATCCGTTAGCAGATAAATTGCTCGTGGGAGTGGTGTTTGTTTTGCTCACAATTCAAGGGCATATCCCATTCTGGGTTGCCGTGATAGTGATCGGACGTGACCTAGTGATCGTGTGCGGCGCAATGACCTTCCGGCAACTGTTTGGCGCTTTAGAAATTGACCCGACGCTTATAAGCAAAATCAACACTGGGCTTCAGGTCATTGTCTTGGTCTTAACGCTGATCGATCTTTCGGACATGGAGTATCTGGCCAACCTTGCCGGACTATTGGTTGAGCCAGCGGGCATGTGGTTGGTGGCCGGCTTTTCTCTAGTTTCGGGATTTGACTACGTAATTACTTGGAGTCGTCGTGCGATCCGCGAATGGCGAAGCCCCGATGGCAGTTAAGACAGGAAGGAGCGTCGAGTGTCGGACCAGCTTCCTCTGAAATTTCCTCTTCGTGAAGAATTTACTTTGGATCGATTCCGAGTGGGGCTTAATCGAGAATTGATCGAAACCGCCGCTTCAAATGAACGTGTGTGGATTTATGGAGAAGCTCGTGTCGGGAAGACGCATTTAGCCCAGGCGATCTGTGGGCAGACCGAGCACTCCGCTTTTCTTCCTGGGAAAACTACATCGCCTTATGATGTTGACCTAGACAATTATGGTGCGTGCCGGCACCTTGTTATCGACGATATCGACTGTTGGTTAGGACATCGGGATGTTGAAGAACAGCTCTTAGCCCTAACAGAAACTCGGCTTGCGGCTGGTCTTGGGTTTTTGATGACCGGTTCGAGTACACCGCATCAGTTGAGTTTCTCAATTGATGATTTGGGGTCGAGGGTACGGTCGTTTCATTGCATGGAGCTCAAAGCTTTACCGGACAGTGAAAAACGCCAGTGGCTCGTCGATGAAGTTAACGTTCGAGGACTTGAGTTGCCGGACGATGTTCTTGAATACCTATTTGCGCGGGTAGGGCGCTCGCAAGCATATCTCGTAGACGTTATCGAAAAGTTGGATTTTGAATCTTTAGCTCAATCCCGAAAGTTGACCATTCCGTTTGTTCGTGAGGTTTTGAAACTTTGAACAAGGTGGTATGCACCGGCGGTGGGAGTGCCGGACACGTTGTTCCTACGCTCCCGGTCATGGAGTACTTGATTGCTCGGAGTTGGCAAGTCGTGTACATCGGATCGAGGAGTGGCTTAGAGGAGCGATTGGTAAAACCCCTCGGTGTTGCGTTTCACTCGATTACGACCGGAAAGCTTCGTCGATATTGGTCGATAGAGAACCTGTTAGATTGTTTTCGCGTTCCGCTCGGTGTTGTTCAAGCTATTCGCATCTTGCGCAAAGAAGAGCCGGATGTCGTTTTTTCGAAGGGAGGGTACGTTGCATTTCCAATTGTTGTTGC
>CAJWCW010000111.1 GCA_913030615.1 uncultured Gammaproteobacteria bacterium
CCCGCTTCACCACGCAAATGCGTTGACACCTCGTAGATGTTAGCAATGCCCGTCGCACCGAGCGGGTGGCCCTTGGATAGCAAGCCACCAGACACGTTCACCGGAACCTTTCCACCGAGCGCCACTTCTCCTTCGTCGACCATCCGTCCGGCTTCGCCGTCGCCGCAAAGACCAAGGTTTTCATAATGAAGAATTTCTGCCGTTGCAAAACAGTCGTGTAACTCCACCAGGTCGATGTCTTCGGCACCGAGACCCGCCATTTCGTAGGCCGCGGCAGCCGCTCGGCGCGTACATGTATTGACATCGGGCATGACCAGATCTCGTTCCTGCCAGGGATCCGAAGTCAGGATGGAAGCTCGTACTTTGATCGCCCGACTCATCAGACCGAGTTCTTTCGCTTTCTTTTCGGACGCGATGATTGCAGCGGCGGAACCATCAACGTTGACGGAGCACATGAGTTTCGTATTCGGGTACGAAATCATTTCGGCGTTCATGACCGTTTCGAGTGGTGTTTCGATTTGGTACATCGCTTTCGGATTCATCGTCGAGTGGTGATGGTTCTTTACAGAGACTTTAGCGAACTGTTCGAACGTCGTGCCGTAATTTCGAGCATGCTCCATGCCTGCTTCCGCAAAAACGGAGGGCATTGTTCCTGAACCCAAAAGGCCTTCTTTTGAAATACCCTTAGATCCTCCGGCACCGCCTAAAAGACCTTTACCCATCTGCTCTACGCCGACGGCGATGACTAAATCGTAGAGGCCGGCCTTGACCGATGCCCAAGCCTCGCGGAACGCGGTTGCTCCGGTAGCACAAGCATTGGACACGTTGACCACGGGAATTCCTGTTTGGCCAATCTCTTGGAGAATGCGTTGACCGACCATGCCACTCGCTTGGCCCAAATTTCCGCAGTAGAGGGCCTCCATGTCTTGAATGGTTAGGCCACTGTCGTCAAGGGCAAGGTGGGCGGCTTCAGCGCCGATCTGCGGGACGGTCTTATCGGGGAAACGCCCGAACTTGATCATATCCACACCAACTACATATGCGTCTGTCATTTGATTATTCCTCAGCTGGCTGCGTTGCTTGGTTGAAAGAAGTAGGCAAGATACGAGTTACCTTCGCCGTCTTTACGGCCTAGCGCGTCATCGTAAACTACCTCGATGGGCATGCCGAATTCGATTTTTTCGGGTTCAGGATCGACATTAATCAAATTTCCTTTGACCGTGCCGCCGCCGTCCAAATCAACAATTGCTGATATGTAGGGAACGTCAATGCCGGGAAATGATCGATGTACGATGGAATACGCGTACAGGGTGCCGCTATTGGCCAACGTGACCGTTTCCATCTGATCGCGCTCACCGCACTTCGCGCAGTTGGCGCGCGCTCCTATAAAAACCGCCTCGCAAGATGAGCACTTGTATCCCTCAAGGTACGGATCACCGTCGTCTGGAATCTTCAGATAGTCAACCGCGGGTAAAGGGTTGTCGGACATAGTCTCCCCCTGCGTCCAAATCCATTAACGGTAAGAGGATACGGTATGGTGGCAGGCGATACTAGCGGTTGAATCGGACGCGTTCATACACTTTAACGACGCTGGTTTCGGACGATGTTGGTCCGTCAGAACATCGGAAATGTTTGTGTAAGTCTACCCCCTCATTGTGGATGAGAGATTTGCCCACTGGTCGGGCATATGTTCGGTTCAATGCAAGGCCAGAGACGATCCTAACGACTTCGTCGATTGTTTCGTGGCGGAGAATACGTTTTGGCGTAGGGATAAAACCCCCTTAAAATATGCCGATGAATCTATCCTCGTTATCAGAAGCTCATCACGTCGTCGGGATTTGTGGAGCGGCGGTTGGTGGGTCAGAGGCGGCGGCTCTCATAGCGAAAACCGGATCCATTGCGGTCGTCTTTGAACAAAATATGCGCCCTTACGGAAAGATTGAGGATGGTCTTCCGCGTTGGCACTCCAAGCTGCGGAGCAAGGAGTACGCCAAGATTGACGAAAATCTTTCGACTCCTGGCGTGGTCTTTGTTCCGGGCACCCAACTTGGCAAAGACCTTTCTTTTTCTACTCTCTCGAATGGTATTGGCCTCAGCGCTCTCATCCTGGCTCACGGAGCATGGCGTGATCGCTCCCTACCGATCAAAGGCGTTGACCGGTTTGTCGGAAACGGATTGAGCTATCAGAACCCTTTCGTTTATTGGTTCAACCACTATGAAGAAAGTAGCTTCGTGGGTGAGGACTTTCCCATCCACGATGATGCCATCGTCATTGGAGGTGGCCTGGCTTCGATCGATGTCTGCAAAATCTTAAACCTGGAGCTATACGCTCGAGCTCTTGAAGACAGGGGAGTCGCAGTCGACATCGAACAGATGGAGGTGCGGGGTATCCCAAGAACCCTCGAGGCGCATGGCTTTACGCCCGACGACTTAAAAATCCGAGGCTGCACGCTCTTTTATCGACGCGGCAAAGAGGATATGCCCCTTGAGAATATAACCAACCCAACTGCTCAGCGCCTTGAGAAGATCAAAGGCACTCGGGTCAAAATTATGGACAAAGTGATTCGGAAGTACTTAGTGCGTTTTCAGCCGAATGTTGTACCTGTGGAGGCTATCGAAAAAAATGGCGCGTTAAACGGTTTCGTTTTTCAACGCACTGAAATAGTCGGGGGGCGAGTTCTAAGACTAGAGAACACTGAATTCGAAGCACGGTCGCAACAGGTAATTAGCTCGATAGGTAGCACGCCGGTACCGATTGAGGGTGTGTCGATGAAAGGGGAGTTGTACCAATGGCAAAACAGAGAAGAGGGGCGACTTGTGGAGGGAGTGTACGGGCTGGGCAACGTCCTCACAGGCAAGGGCAACATACTGGAAAGTCGTCGCAATTCGAAGCAGATCACTCCAAATGTCATTGAGCAAGTGCTCGCCACTCCGAAAATCCCTCTGGACGGTATTGCAGAGATCATGAGGCTAATTCAAGCCCGCTGGGACGCAGTTGGATATGGTGGTAGTTATGCAGATTGGATTACTGCGAAGAGGACGGCCTCATAAAGAAGTTTTAATACGAGGGAGGGGAGTCCAGAGACTCGAGCGATGTTAAACGCAACAAAATGCGAGTAGCGATGCGTGAGTCATGGCCGGATATCAACGAAAAAAAGGACGCGCTCGCAGGCGAAGCCAACGGGAGAGTTATCCAGGATTAACGCCAATCGGTGGAACGCTGATTACGTCAACTTCTGTACCCACGAACGCTGTTTGTTTATAGAAGATGAGGGATGGCGTTCTTACGAAGACGATCTCAAGTTAATTTAGTTATAAGGTAGGGGGGAGTTATGGGCGAAGTTCACGCCGGAGGATTTCGTTAACTTGTTTCGGGTTAGCTTTACCATTCGTTGCCTTCATGACTTGGCCGACGAAAAAACCGAGTATTTTTTGCTTGCCTTCGCGGAACTGCCCGACCTGGTCGGGGAAATCGCTGATGATTTGGGAGACGACGCCTTCCAGATCTTTAGCGTCGTCTAGTTGCCGTAATCCTTGACTTTCGATAATTCCGTCGACGCTCCCGCCGTTAGTCCACAGTAATTCGAAAATAGACTTTGCGATCTTTCCAGTGATGGTTTCGTCTTGGATACGGTTGAGAAGTGTTCCAAGCTGGTCGGGTGCGATTGGGACGTTGACGAAGTTGATTTCGTCGCGGTTGAGCGCGGCGGTAACGTCGCCGAGAATCCAGTTGGCAGAAAGTTTTGCGTCGGCGCTTTGCTCGGCTACAGCGTCGAAGTATCTCGACCCATGAGGGTCTTCGATAAGTCGACCTGCCTCATAATCGGTTAGACCAAGTTCATGTATGTATCGGTTGCGCTTCGCTGTAGGGAGTTCGGGCATGGTTACGCGGACGGACTCGATGAGCTCATCGGGGATCTCTACGGGCAAGAGATCGGGATCTGGAAAATATCGATAATCGTCCGATGACTCCTTTGAACGCATGGACCGAGTTTCATCTCGCTCGGAATCATAAAGCCTCGTTTCGAGAACGACTTTACCGCCCGATTCGAGAACCACAATTTGGCGGTCTATTTCGTACTCGAGGGCCTTCTCAACGAATCGAAACGAATTGACGTTCTTAATTTCGGTGCGTTCGCCCAAGGTCTCGACGCCCTTCGGCCGAATTGAGATATTCGCGTCGCAGCGCATGGAGCCTTCGTTAAGGTTGCCATCGCAAATCTCGAGGGTTGTCACAAGGCCATGAAGCTCTCGAAAATAAGCAGCGGCCTCGGCGGCTGAACGTAATTCGGGTTCGGAGACAATTTCGAGCAGGGGCGTCCCCGCTCGGTTTAGATCAATTCCGGTGAGACCGTCGTACGTGGTGTGAATGGATTTGCCGGCGTCCTCTTCGAGGTGAGCACGCGTGATCCCGATCTCGCGAAAGGAACCGTCACCGAAAAAAATGGGCAAAGTTCCTCGTCCCACGATGGGTTGGTCGAGTTGGCTTATTTGGTAACCTTTTGGCAAGTCAGGATAAAAGTAGTTCTTACGATCGAAACGGCACGACGAAGCTATGTCAGCATCAATAGCGAGCCCGAACTTGATCGCCATCCGCACGGCTTCTTCGTTCAACACGGGAAGCACGCCGGGCAACGCGATGTCGACTGCGTTCGCATTGCTGTTCGGGTATTCACCGAAGGTCGTAGCGGCGCGCGAAAATATTTTCGAACGCGTTGCTAGCTGAACATGAACTTCCAGCCCAATAACTGCCTCCCAATCAGTCATGGTTGTCCGCTGGATGAAGAGCGTGCCAGTCGGTTTCGTCTTGATATTCCCGTCCGAGCGTCAGCAACGATGACTCGCCAAAGTGTGGACCAATGAATTGCATGCCCACGGGCATTTCATCACTCACCCCGCAGGGAAGTGAGAGGGCGGGGAGGCCGGCCAGACTAGCCGGTGTCGTGTAGATATCTTGTTGGTACATACTGATAGGGTCTTCGATCAATGCCTCCCTTTTGAAAGCAGTTGAAGGTGAGACGGGCGTGAGAATGACATCGGCTTCCCCGAACGCGTCTAAGAAATCCTGGCGGATAAGACGGCGGATTTGTTGAGCTTTCAGGTAATAGGCATCGTAGTAACCTACCGAAAGTGCATAGGTGCCCGTCAAGATACGTCGTTTAACTTCGCTGCCGAAGCCCTCGGAGCGAGAAAATTGATAGAGATCTTCTAGATTCTCGGGTGCCGCGGCTCGATGGCCGTAACGAATACCGTCGTATCTCGACAGATTGGTCGAGGCTTCAGCTCCAGCGATCACATAATAGACCGCAGTCGCTGCGTTGGTGTGCGGTAGCTCCAATGAAACGGCTTGATGACCTAACGATTCCAGGGTACGACGCGCTTCTTCAAGCACTTTTGTCAACGAGGGGCTGAGGTCACTCCAATATTGGGTTGGAATGCCTATTTTTAGCGCCCGACTCGAGCTAGAGATGTCGGTCGCGTCAGCGATCGCACTGGTCGAATCGTTGGGATCGTATCCTTCCATCGCGTTAAGCAGGGTCCCGGCGTCTGAGGCCGAGCGTGCGAGAGGCCCGCCTTGATCCAAACTCGAGGCGAACGCAATCATGCCGTAGCGAGAGACTCTTCCGTAGGTTGGCTTTAAACCAGTAACACCACAAAAACTCGCGGGTTGCCGAATTGAACCTCCGGTATCGCTCCCGGTGCATGCGGCGGCCAAGCCTGCTGCTACCGCGGCGGCTGAGCCGCCCGAGGAACCACCGGGAACGCACTCTCGATCCCATGGATTTTTCACTGGCCCATAGAAACTGGTTTCGTTACTTGAGCCCATGGCGAATTCGTCCATATTGGTTTTACCGATCGTAATGGCGCCGGCTCGTTTTAATCGGTCTACAACCGTTGCGTCGTAGGGTGCGACAAAATTGTTGAGCATGCGCGACGCGCAGCTCGTTAATAATCCTCGCGTGCAGAAAAGGTCTTTATGGGCGATAGGAATGCCTGTGAGTGGGCCGATACGCTTGTTCGCGATAGCTTTATCAGCTCTTTTCGCAGCATCGAGAACGCCTTCGGCGTCAACGGTGATAAAGCAGTTAAGGTCCTTCGCGGCATCGATCCGGTCGAGGTAGCAATGTGCAAGTTCCTCCGCACTGAAGTCGCCGTTATCGAGGCCAGAACGCAGCTGAGTTACGCTCGCGTATGGATTCATTTAACGACCCTTGGAACCAAATAGAGGCCATCACGAATTTGTGGAGCTATCGCCTGATAATGTTCTTGGTCGAAAGATGTATCGGGCTCGTCGGGTCTAAGCCGTTGGGTGACCTCGAGAGGATGTGCGAGCGGCGCAACACCTTCGGTATCGATGGACTGCATGAAGTCGACCAGTCCAATGATGGAGGATAAGTCTCGCAATAGCTTTTCTCGATCGTCTGGTAATAACGAGAGTTTGCTAAGCGATAGCAGTTTATCGATTGTTTGTTGGTCCACTTTCAGGCCACTTCAGCTCGTTGACGCCCGCATAATCTAAAGTAGGTTCGGTGACGTGGCTAAGGTCTTTTATGTCAGTGCCGAGTTGCCAGCATACAACAAACGGTATCGTGACAATCTGCTCGCTTCAGGTGGTCGGGGTCTCGTGCTAGAGTGCTGGGTCCTGCACGGGGATTAGAGAAAGACAACGTGCTGAAGAATATCCGAGGTCTGTTTTCCCGGGATCTCTCTATTGACCTGGGTACAGCGAATACCCTCATTTACGTGGCTGGGCAGGGTATTGTTTTGGATGAGCCCTCCGTCGTTGCAATTCGCAGTCATAAGAACGGTAGAGAATCAATTGAGGCGATCGGCATACACGCAAAACGCATGCTCGGCCGAACGCCGGGCGATATCACGGCGGTGCGACCTCTGAAGGACGGTGTTATCGCTGATTTCGACGTAACTGAGCAGATGCTCAAGCACTTCATTCAGAAAGTACATCCCAAACATGCACTCGGTCTTAAACCCAGTCCACGAATTGTCGTATGTGTACCGTGCAAGTCGACCGAGGTCGAACAGCGCGCAATTAGAGAATCTGCTGAACGGGCTGGAGCGCGTGATGTACTCCTTCTTGAAGAACCTATGGCCGCAGCAATCGGCGCGGGCCTACCTGTCGATGAAGCAGTCGGTACGATGGTGATTGACATCGGCGGTGGCACAACAGAAATCGCAATTATTTCGCTCAGCGGTGTTGTGTATTCGGACAGTGTGCGTGTTGGGGGCGATAGATTCGACGAGGCCATTGGCGCATATGTACGTCGAACTCAGGGTAGCTTAATCGGTGAAGCTACCGCAGAAAAAATAAAGGAGGAGATAGGTACGGCTTATCCTCAAAAAGACGTATTAGAAATTGATGTGCGAGGTCGAAATCTGGCCGAAGGCGTACCTCGCAGTTTTACACTCAATAGCAACGATATTCTCACCGCGCTTCAAGAGCCTCTCTCAATGATTGTCCAGGCGGTCAAACGAGCACTAGAGCAATGTCCACCCGAGCTCGCGTCTGATATAGCGGAGAGCGGGATGGTATTGACTGGCGGTGGAGCCCTCCTAAAAGACATTGACATACTCCTCGCGGAAGAAACCGGATTGCCTGTGACCGTCGCAGATGACCCGCTGACTTGCGTCGTGCAAGGGGGCGGAAAGCATCTCGAGGATCTCGAGCACGCAAAACCGAACGCACTGCTGTAGATAGCAATAATGGGACGCGAGAATGCTATGGCGTGCCCACGATTATTGTTTCTCGATGTACCATCTTTTTTTTGTACGAATGACCGGGTAAACGACAATTAAGCGGCTGTTCACCACCGAGTCGAGTTCAAAGTACGTTCTATTCGTTCTGTTATTCGCCTCGGTTTGTTTGGTAGTGGTGGAGTCGCGCAATGAGACGACGCTCGACCCGCTGAAGGCGGGTTTTTCGGTAATCGCAAGGCCAATCCAATCGATTGCGGAAGCCCCTTATTTCGTGACAGACCTGTTGATCGAATTGTTTGCTTCTCGTCACAAGATGCAAGAAAAAAACTCCGATCTAGAAGCCGAAATACGCGAACTTTCCTATAGTTCGCAGCGACTGGCCGCCATTGAAGCTGAAAATATCCGTCTGAGGGAACTACTCGGAAGCCGTGGGCGTTTGTCCGAAGACGTTTTAGTCGCAGAAATCGTGGGAATCGACCCAAATAATCAGCGGCGCGAAGTGGTGGTTGACAAAGGAAAGAGTGATGGCGTGAGAGTACGCCAGGCAGTGATTGATGCTGAAGGTTTGTTTGGCCAAATCATTGCGACGGGACAGTCTAACGCTCGAGTTTTAATGGTGTCAGATCCTAGACATGCAATCCCGATAGAGATCGTGCGGTCCGGATTTCGTTCGATTGCAGTCGGAACGGGTCTTAGTGATC
>CAJWCW010000112.1 GCA_913030615.1 uncultured Gammaproteobacteria bacterium
TCCCAGATTTCCGGTACGAGAACACCTTCTAAATCCAGACACAGTACGTTCATTGAGCTCTCTCCGAGGGGGCGCGTATGTTACGGGAGCGTCCGCCTCAAGCCTAGAGGGCTAGCGTATGCGCAGACGGAAACGGCCCCGTGAGTTGTAAGCATATGACGAACAATTATTTTTTCCGGCTAACCGGTAGCTGGTACATTCGCCTGTTCTCAATATCGACTCGTTCACGGCTGCCGAAATTCGATGGTATCGACCAACACTCAATTCAGAAAAGACGTTTCGGTCGTTTCGCCTATGGATGTGCTTGCCGACGCATTTAATCGCTTCGAGCAAAGCCAAATCTCGATTTCCTTTAGTGGCGCCGAAGACGTTGTCCTCATTGAAATGGCTCATCAATTACTTGGGAATAGAGTGCCGGTTTTTTGCCTTGATACCGGAAGACTGCATCCCGAAACGTACCGGTACATCGACCAGGTTCGGCAGCATTACGGCATTTCTATCGATATGTTGTCTCCAGACCCAGACAACCTAGAGCAACTCGTGCGGGAAAAAGGCCTCTTTAGTTTTTATCAAGATGGGCATCACGAGTGTTGCGCCATTCGTAAAATACAACCGTTGACGAAAAAATTATGCCACCTGGACGCATGGATCACCGGACAGCGCCGTGATCAAAACGTCACAAGAACCGAACTTCCGCAGGAACAAGAGGACCGTGCCTTTTCAACGCCGAGACACCCCATTACAAAATTCAATCCGTTAGCGACGTGGACCTCGGCCGATGTCTGGCGTTACATCCAAACAAACGGCGTTCCCTACAATCCACTGCACGATCAAGGGTTTTCGTCAATCGGTTGCGAACCGTGTACGCGCTCCATCTCAAGGTTTCAGCCCGAACGGGCCGGGCGTTGGTGGTGGGAAGACGAGAAAGACAAAGAGTGCGGTCTGCATGCGCAAAATATTGATGCCCAACCTGTGCGAGTCATCGAAAAACACACACAGGCTTGACCTCGAGTTCGTCACCCAGTTCGCCCGATCGCAACGCATTTTTAACCTGAGACTTACCCACATGAAGGTTACTTTAATAAAGAAAGTTTTGGCGGATAGCATGCTGTATCGCAAAGGATCCGTCGTCGAAGCGAACTTGTTATCTCGGGGGTCTATTCGGTCGCTTTGACAAGATCACTATCAGCGATGAACGCGACCCTGCATCTGCAGGGATGCGAGGTATTCGATATCGACTGCGCCCTTCTCCATCGTGGATAAAGGAGCCGTAGTTCAAACTGGCACCAGTTGTAAGAATTTCCTGCAGGGCCTACTCGGGATAGCAGTCACCTAAGAAATCCGAAAAGAAGCGGAAGAAATCTTGTGTGCCGTCCCCGAATCTCGATTTAATCTGATCTGACTACACATCACTTCACAGGAAGTGAAATGTGGCGGAACAGCTCCCCCCGCTCACTCCTGCTGCCAGTCGCAAAGGCCTCGTGCACCAGATCCGTTGTCAAATGAGGCGCAAACCGTTCAATAAAATCGAGCATAAACTTACGCAAGAAAGTGCCTTTACGACAGCCGATATGCGTGACGCTATTTGAAAACAGGTGACTTGCGTCTCGCGCTACCAGATCCGCATCGGCGTCTGGGTCAAACGCCATCGACGCAATAATTCCAATACCAAATCCAAGGCGAACGTACGTCTTTATCACGTCGGTATCTGTCGCTGTAAAAACCACGTTGGGTACATGACCGCCCGCTTCAAAGGCATCGTCGAGCCTCGATCTTCCGGTAAAACCAAAGACATAGGTTACCAGTGGCTGGTTCGCGACATCCTCCAGCGTCAACTCTTCTTTTTCAGCCAAAGGATGTCCCTTGGGGAGCACAATCGAGCGGTTCCATTTGTAGCACGGCATCATCACAAGATCCTTGAAATGCTCCATTCCTTCGGTGGCAATGGCAAAATCGACCTCGCCGTTCGCCGCTAATTCCGCGATCTGGTCGGGGGTACCTTGATTCATTTGTAGAACAACGTCCGGATATTCGGCTCTAAACGACTGTATGACTTCCGGCAGCGCGTAGCGCGCCTGCGTGTGGGTAGTCGCGATCGAAAGGCTACCTTGACGTTCGTCGCTAAAATCTTGCGCCACGCGCTTTACGCTTTCGACGCGTTGAAGAATTTCTCCGGCCACCGAGACGATTTTTTCCCCCGCTGGGGTAATTCGGGTTAAGTGCTTACCGCTGCGTTCGAAGACCTCGACGCCCAATTCATCTTCAAGAAGACGAATCTGCTTACTGATTCCAGGTTGCGACGTATATAGACTTTGCGCAGTCGCCGACACATTCAAGTTATGGTGCGCGACTTCCCAGATATACCGGAATTGCTGGAGCTTCATCACCACCACCCTTATAACTATAATGGACGAATACGATAATCTTTATTTCATATTGAAATATCAAGTGGTTTCGTTAGTTATCCCATGCGGTACATGCCCCGAGGCCACAGCAGTACTCGCAAGTTCACAATTGCCTGCCTGATCATCAAAGAACACGTCGGCACCAAATGCCCGAAGAAACTCAGTTTTTTCGCGTCCGCCGAGAAATAAGCTTTCATCCAAACGAACATCCCATGCACGCAAGGTTTTGATGACCCGTTCGTGAGCGGGGGCTGCGCGGGCGGTGACAAGCGCTGTTCGAATTGGACAAGTGGTCTCATCAAACTCGCACTGGAGTCGGTGAAGCCCTTTAAGGAACGGTTTAAAGGGGCCGCCGTTAAGAGGTTCATCTGCAGCCAACGCTTCGCTATCCGAAAACGCATCGAGTCCATCATCCCGATAAATGCGCTCGGCCTCGTCTGAAAACAACACCGCGTCCCCATCAAATGCTATTCGGAGATCCTCGTGGCTAGTACTCGGCGAAACACCTCCAATGAGCGTTGCGGCCGCAAGTTGGTTATCAATCGCATCTCGAACATCCTGCGGATGCGTCGAAAGGAACAAGTCACAATTGAAAGCTCGTACATATCGGTATGGACTAAAGCCTCCGCTAAAAGCGGCACGAGTGATCTCTAACTCGTGGGACCGAATCGAATTAAATATACGGAGCCCCGTATCCGCCGAATTCCGAGAAAGAAGGATCACCTCGACACGGGGATATTCAGTTAAGTCATTAATATTTAATAATTTTTTTACAAATTGATAAGCGTCACCCGGATCCAGAACTCGATCCTCTCGTTCGATTTGATAACGCCTATACGCTTCCAGCCCATGTTCCTCGAACACCAAATTACTTTCATCTAAGTCAAAAAGCGCTCGGGAAGATATGGCAACGGTTAGAAACGATTCAGGCATCTAAGTCGGGAATCAAACCGCTTTCGAGACGATCGATCATATCTTTCAACTTTAGTTTTCGCTTTTTCAGCCGTTGTATCCTCATGGTGTTCGGATGATGAGTATTGATCAGGTAGTGGATTACGTCGTCGAGATCGCGATGCTCTGACTTAAGCTCTTCTAGCCAACGATTGGTCTCTTCTTCGTCCACTTGCAGCTATACGACTACGACCCTTTATGCGTTACGTGTCATCATAGACGAGTAACAGAGATCACTCGACACTTGTATTGTCCGGTATGGAAATCAATGCCAAAACCGCCATCAATCAAGACTTCCGTGAACACCTTTCTTCGCAAGGCCCAAGATCAGGCCATGACAAATACGACGTCAGCCCGATTGATCTTCGCCATGGATGCCACGGCGAGTCGCGAGCCAACCTGGGACTTAGCCACCAGCTTGCATGCCGAACTTTTCGGCATTGCGAGTGCGACTCGTCTTGACGTTCAGTTGATTTATTACCGTGGTCTCGACGATTTTTTCGTGTCGGGTTGGAAAAAAGAACCGCGAACCCTCCTACACGAAATGCAAAACGTTCGTTGTCGGGGCGGTCGTACGCAAATCCTCAGGGTCCTCCAGCATGCCCGTCGACAAGTATCCAACGAAAAAATAGAAGCCGTTGTATTTGTGGGTGACTGCTGCGAGGAGTCACCCATCGAGCTTTATGCCTGCGCAGGCGAGCTTGGTCTTTTCCAACTGCCTGTATTCGTCTTTCAAGAAGGACAGGATCCTCACGCGAAACAAGTATTCCAGCAGATCGCGAAACGCTCTCGCGGTGCATACGCTCGCTTTGCGCCCGGATCTGCAAAGGAATTAGCTGCCTTATTAGGGGCCGTGGTCGCATACGCGACCAAAGGAAGAGATGCGGTTTCCCAGCTCGCTACCGCAGAAGCCCGCCAACTGCTTAAACAATTGCCCCCATGACTCTATTAGTGATTGCGGCCCTTCTCGCGACGATCGCATTCGTGTTTCTGATGCAGTCGTTATGGGCCCGTAAACAACCTAAGAGCCTATCGACTAAGATTCTCGCGTCCGCCGTCACCCTTTTAATTGCCCTAGCCATCCTTGCCGCTAGCGGTAGGATGCACTGGATCGCGGCGGTCGGCGCCGCGGTCGTTCCGTTTCTTCGTCGCAGTTTCTCACTCCTCCGTTACCTGCCTTATCTTGCACGTCTCATGTCCATGTCGTCGACCGCACACGCCAACTCCAACGCGTCTGGTTCTCAACAAACCGAAACAAGCACCCAAGAGCTTAGGATGCGTTTGGACCACGAATCTGGCGACATAGACGGAGAGGTACTAGTGGGACGCCACGAGGGACGTGCACTCTCAGACCTATCTCCCATGGAAATCAAAGAGCTCCACCTCGCTCTTAAGGAAACCGAGTCACGACGACTCCTGGAAGCTTATGCCGATCGGTACCATCCAACAATATTGGACCCTCAGGCCGAAGGCTCTCCGACTGTCTCGCCGGAGATGACGCACGGGCGAGCGCTCAAAGTGCTTGGACTCTCTACTGCCGCGACAAAGGACGAGATTGTGACGGCCCACCGACGCCTAATCCAACGCATGCATCCTGATCGTGGAGGTTCTAGTTTTCTTGCCGCCGAACTCAACGCAGCAAAAAAATTCTTGATGGAGGAATAATGTCGACGTCGCGGGCCATTCGCGCATCGTACGTTCGGCGACACCTGCCAATTTTACAGCCGTCCGGACCGGTGTCCGTGTAGAATTCTTCTTGTGCGCGATCCACTGATTCCTCTTGACCCGGAACTTCTTTCTGCCCTCAGCGAAGATCAAGTCGTTACCGCAAACGAGCGCCAAGTCCGCGAACTTAAGTACGCGTTCGACCATCACCAGAAGCAACTCGGGCTAGTGACTTGGCCGACGGCCAACGTCACATCCGTAGACCATTGGCTTCAAAAAAACTACGCCTCTCTGTATCGAGAAGACGAGTCCGATAGTCCGCTGACGGTCGTGTCGCCACAAAGCCTATTGCTAGCAGCAAAGCTGACCGCACCGGACAGCGACATCGAAACCCACACATCGCTTTTTCTTGACGCATGGCACCACTATTGGCTGTGGCAAATCCAGCCCACCGACCTGGACATCACAGACAACGGGAGACTGTTCCACCGTTGGATCAACAATCTATCCGAATTCCTGAAGCGTCGACGTGCCATCTCGGCAATCCAGTTGTACCCCTTGCTCGAAGACGCCGCGCGGGTAGGAAATTTTGTACCGACAACCCTACATTCGTTCGGACTAGACGACAGAGCGCCGGCACAGGAAACACTGTTCAAGGCTTTGTTGACGTCCGGATGCCGCGTGAAACACCACGCCAGCCGAGAAAGTACGGAAGCTCAACCGGCGCTGACAAGTTTTGAAACATCGAACCAAGAACGCGCCGCATTTGCCGTGTGGTCGAGGGAAATTCTATCGGCTCAACCCAACGCTCGGATCGCCATCGTGGTCGCAGACTTGACGCGCGAATACGCCGCCATCCGCCGGCAGTTCGAGGCCGTATTTCCAGATGTCGGTGAGCTGGTCCAAATCGTAAACATTGGAAGCGGGTTGCGATTAAGCGACGAACCAGTGTGTCGCGACGCTCTCGATTTGCTCCGATGGACTATTCAACCGTTGAGCTTCCTTCTCATAGAACAACTCCGACGCTCAGCGTACTTGCCTTCACTCAACACCAACGAAGGACTCAGTTCTTCGCTCCCCCACCGGCTCGATCTTCCGGACTTTGCGCACCGCGTAAAACTTCCGTGGAGCGAACGCATGCACGCTTTGTTTAAGACGCCTGCATGGAGTTCACCAAGGACGTGGGTTGAGAAGGTACGAACTATCCTCGACATTGCGGGATGGCCAGGCGATGAACCCGACTCGAACGATTTTCAAGCCGCGCAAACGCTGTCAGAGATCCTCGACACGTTAACGTCGAATACGCAGTTTGGTGATATATCCTGGTCGGAAGCTGTCCGATCTATTTGTTTCCTGGCAGATCATCAACGCTTTGCGGCTCAATCGCCACCCGCTCATATCCAGGTGTTAAGCCAAGGAGAAGCTGACGGACTTAGATTCGATGCGCTATGGGTCGCGAACGCCAGCGATACGAACTGGCCGGGACCGTTCCGCCCCAACCCTTTTATCCCAATATCGACACAACGGGCCGCTGGGATACCCTCGGCATCGCATACTCAACGGCTTCGCAAAGCCCAAGAACGAACCCATTCGTGGCTGTCGTCCGCAGCTCAAATCGTATTTAGCTATGCGCGGGCCGATGGTGATTCCATCTGTGCCCCTAGTAGCTTGCTCCCCGTTCTAACTGAATCCGCGTTAAGTCAGATCCTACGAACCCCGCCCCTCGCCGCCCATGGACACATCTGGGCCCAACCGCAGTCGTGCCACGCCGTCGAAGTGCTACAAGACGAGATGGGATCAACCGTTCCGTCGGATCGGCTAACCTACGGTGGTAGTGCGGTCCTGCGTGACCAATCTCTATGTCCTTTTAAAGGTTGGGCTCGGCATCGACTCGAGCTGCCCGACCCACGCGTTCCACATCGATTTCCAGACGCTTTAGACCGTGGTTCCTTGATACACGACGTTTTACATGCGGCTCTTAACTCCTGCAACGGCCGAGAAGATGTCATCGAAATCGAACCGGCAAGGCTTGACGAAATCATTGATCGTGCGCTGACGAAATTTAGGCCAAATCTTTCGCAGGCCGTACTCAAACACGAACATCGGCGCATCCTCGAAATTCTTACGCGTTGGTTAGATTTTGAGAAATCGAGATCGCCCTACCAAGTTGTCGCCGTCGAAACCGACAAAAGCATTCGGATCGGCCAGTTACAACTTGATCTTCGTCTAGATCGCATCGACCAAATGGAAGACGGTAGTCAACTCATTATCGACTACAAAAGTGGCAACGCAACCACCACAGGCTGGCGTCTACCACGCCTTTCGGATCCGCAACTCCCACTGTACGCGTCGACCGTTGACAATGTCTCGGGCATCGCGCTAATGCAGATATCGGAAGAACGCTCTACCTTGATCGGTGTCGGAGAGCACGAAATCGACGGTTTATCGAATAGCCAGGATTTTGGTTTTGAAACCTTCAAGGACCTGGCCAACGCGTGGAATAGTTACCTCAAAGACACCGCAACATCGTTCGTCAATGGGTACGCCGCCGTCGACCCCATCGATAAAACGATTTGCCGCCGTTGTCATCTCCATGGTCTGTGTCGGGTATTTGATGGCGACAATTAGTCACGATAACGATGACGACGCGCGCGCACTCGCTATCGATCCCGAGCGTTCGGTCATTGTCCAAGCCCCAGCCGGCTCTGGTAAAACGACCCTTTTAGTCAATCGTTACTTAAAACTGCTCGGACGAGTTGAAGAACCGGAACACGTTCTCGCCATCACTTTCACGCGTAAAGCCGCAGCCGAGATGCGACAACGAGTGATTGAACAATTAGGCAGTAGAACAGCGGCCGCCAAGCCCGCACGCGTGCGGGCCTCTGAACGTGGCTGGCAACTCCTCGATAACCCGCAACGCCTGCGGATCCAGACCATCGATAGCTTTGCCCTAGGCATTCTTCAACAGCAGCCGTTTTCCACCCGATTCGGGCATAACTATCGGTTCGCTGAAGATGCGCGTTGGCTTTACCGGGAAGCGGCCGATCGGTTACTCGAGAAAACAAACGATAAAGATCCTTTAAGTGCAGACATTA
>CAJWCW010000113.1 GCA_913030615.1 uncultured Gammaproteobacteria bacterium
GTTCTTGGAATAGCTTTGCCATGTAATCGTGGGGCTCGATTTGGGTGGTCATGGGGTTAAATGTGAGCCCCAATGACGAGACGAAATCCTCGCTCAAGCTGGTCCAATTGACGTGTGGGTAAGCTATGAAGTGGGCATTGTAGTTACCTACAGCTCCATTCATTTTCCCGTAAATGGGGCAGTTCTCGAGATCGTCAAGACAAACTTCCATGCGAGCAGCAAAGTTTGCCAATTCTTTGCCGACCGTTGTCGGCGATGCGGGTTGGCCGTGTGTTCGGGAAAGCATGGGTGTTTCGGCATATTCTTGGGCCAGGATGGCAATTGCTCGCAGCACACCTTCAATAGCGGGCAGCAGGCATGTTTGGCGACTGCGACTCAGCAATAGACCGTACGCTAGATTGTTGACGTCTTCGGAAGTGCACGCGAAGTGCACAAATTCGATGCATTCCTCCAATCCCAGATCTTGCAACTTGTTCTTGACAAAGTATTCCACGGCTTTGACATCGTGATTGATCTCTGACTCGATGGCCTGAACGGTCCGCGCGTCATCGATATTAAAGTGGCGCCATATGTCGCGACATTGATTCTCGGTTGCTGGATCGAGTTTGGTCGCGTTTTCAATAGATGGCTCGTTTGCAAGATGAATGAACCATCGGATCATGACTTCGACCCGCAAACGGATCAGTCCGAACTCGCTGACCAAGTCCGAGAGATCGCCAGTACGTGTGCGGTAGCGTCCATCGAGAGGCGAAATTGCCGTCAGTGACTCGAGTGTCATCGCGACCTTGGTCCTGTAATTTTGTAATTTACACACAACAAACTGATGGGAATCTTAGTCATCTGAGCGAGTGCCTACCATAGTCGACTCGATTTGTGCGCCTCCCAAACACTGAGTCCCGTTGTAAAACGCGATGTACTGACCCGGAGTGACGGCGCGTTGTGGCAAGTCGAATGCGACTTCGACCTGCGTTCCATTGATACGGAATCGGCAACTTTGGTCGGCTTGCCCGTAACGTGTTTTTGCGGTGCAGTTGGCGTTGGTATCTGGCGAATCGACGAGCCAGTTGGCGTTAGTCGCGACAAGACCATTGGTCATGAGGTCCGTTTCCAATTGTGTGACAACGAGGGTGTTGGTCGCGGGGAGTTTTTCCATAACGTACCAAGGACCAGGGTTTGCGCCTCGGCGTCCACCAATACCGAGTCCCTGACGTTGGCCGAGGGTGAAAAAGGCCAGTCCGTCGTGTTGGCCGATTTCGTTCCCAAGGCTGTCTACGATTGGGCCGGGCTCGCATTTGACGTAACGGCCTAGGAACTCCTTAAACCGCCGTTCGCCGATGAAACAGATACCGGTGCTGTCTTTTTTTTCGTGGACGCTAAGCCCCGCGCTTTTCGCGATGTTGCGGACGTCTTTCTTGTATAGATGCGATAAAGGAAACAATACGTTTGCGAGACAATCCTTATGAATACCCTGCAAGAAATAGGTTTGGTCTTTGTTTAGATCCTCTGCTTTATGAAGCGCGTATGAGCCCTCATGCTGCGTCACGTGGGCGTAGTGGCCAGTCGCCACTTTCTCCGCACCGATTTGCAGGGCGTAGCGAATAAGAAGGTCGAATTTGATTTCTCGGTTGCAGAGGATGTCTGGATTGGGTGTCCGAGCATTTTGATATTCGATAAGGAACTCCTCAAAAACACGCTCCCAGTATTCGGCGGCAAAGTTGGCTGGTAGGAGTTCAATGCCAATCGTGTCGGCGACCTGCTTTGCATCTTCGAAGTCCTTGGGTGCGGTGCAAAGTTCCGAGCCATCGTCTTCATCCCAATTCTTCATGAAGACGCCTTTGACTGCGTAGCCTTGGTCACACAAGAGTTTGGCTGCTACTGCCGAGTCGACGCCTCCGGATAGACCGACAACGACCGTCGAGTTGGACGTCGGATTCGTCAAGTCATTTGTTCCAATAACGACAGGAACGCATTGTACTTGTTCAGTTGCTTATAACGAGTGGGTTGGCTTTAATCCGGGCCACCATGGCTAAACTGACTCATATCGACGCGGAAGGAAGCGCGACAATGGTCGACGTCTCCGATAAACCTGAATCGGAACGGACGGCGACCGCGGAAGCTATGGTATGTATGGATCCGGACACACTGGATCTTCTAGTTGCGGGCGGCCTCCCTAAAGGTGACGTGCTTTCGGTTGCCCGTGTCGCCGGTATTCTAGGAGCTAAGAAAACGAGCGAATTGATACCGCTATGTCATCCGCTAGCAATTACGAAAATTTCAATTGATTTTGAACGCGTGAGTTCCGGAAAACTGCAGGTTCTGTCTCTTTGCAAAGTAATAGGCCAAACGGGTGTCGAGATGGAAGCCCTGACGGCCGTTAGCGTTGCAGCTTTGACAATTTATGACATGTGCAAGGCGGTTGAGCGTGAAATTCGCATTGAGAATCTCATGCTTCGGTCTAAGTCTGGTGGAAAGTCTGGGACTTGGATTCGATCTTGAGGATAACTGTCCGGTTTTTTGCTTCGCTCCGAGAAATAACGGCCATCGATAGTATTGAAATTGATTTACCGCACGGTTCAGGATCAGGCGACGTTGTGCGAGCGCTTAGGGACGATTTAGATCCCGATGCGCTCGCGGCTATTGAGGGAGATCAAGTTAAAATCGCCGTTAACCAAGTGATCCTGCGAACTGAACAGAACTTGAACGATGGAGATGAGGTGGCGT
The DNA here is from genome assembly GCA_913030615.1 of uncultured Gammaproteobacteria bacterium. Taxonomy (GTDB): domain Bacteria; phylum Pseudomonadota; class Gammaproteobacteria; order Pseudomonadales; family Azotimanducaceae; genus UBA11889. The sequence continues at coordinate 2,722 of CAJWCW010000113.1, forward strand.
TCTTACCACCCATCACGGGCGGGTAAGGTGATAGAAGTTCGAGTCCAGGAAGTTGATTTTTCGATCGACGCGGAATGGTCGAAATGTCGGATGCGCATGGCGGGCGAGGGCGGCGCAATAGTCGCGTTTGCAGGTCTCGTTCGAGATCGATTTGAAGATCGCGAAATTCAAGGGCTACAGCTAGAACACTATCCAGGAATGACCGAGGCAAGCATGAAAAAAATCGGTGAGTACGCGGTCAAAAAATGGAGCTTGCTTGATGTATTAATCATCCATCGCGTTGGATTATTGAAACCAAGCGACCAAATCGTTTTGGTGATGGTTGGTTCGGGACACCGTCCAGATGCGTTTGCGGCGTGCGAATGCATCATGGATTTCCTTAAAACGGAGGCTGTTTTTTGGAAGAAAGAACAGGGGACAGAACAGTCGAGGTGGGTTGAGTCAACTCAAGATGATCGTGATCGAAGAACGAGCTGGGAGTCATAGGTCGCCCCCGTGGTCTAAAGGGCAATGTTCGTGTGGTAGCCTTTGTGATCGTTTGAATCGATAACGGTCTCGTTCCGGCCGTTCGCTCGACCAGGGTTGACGGCTTCATCTTCGTAGGATTTAAAACAGTAGGAAGTTGTTTTGAGCGAAGTACCTAAGATCATATACACGCAAACCGATGAAGCGCCGCGCCTGGCGACGTTTTCTTTGCTACCGATCGTCAAAGCTTTTACTGATGCGGCTGGTGTCGTTGTTGAAACGCGAGACATTTCGTTAGCGGGCCGGATCCTTTCGGTGTTTCCGGAGCTCCTCGCTCCCGAACAACGATTTAACGATGATTTGGCGGAGTTAGGACGATTAACCCTGCGTTCCGACGCCAATATCATCAAACTTCCAAATATCAGCGCGTCGCTCCCCCAAATGCACGAAGCGATCGCTGAGCTTCAGGGGAAAGGTTACGGCATACCGGACTATCCGGAAGAGCCCCGGGACGCAGAAGAAGCGAAGATAAAAATGCGCTACGACGTGGTAAAGGGAAGTGCCGTGAATCCCGTACTGCGGGAAGGCAATTCCGATCGTAGGGCAGCGGATGCTGTTAAGCACTATGCGAAAAAGCACCCCCACACGATGGGGGTCTGGTCATCGGGTTCCAAATCGCACGTTGCCCACATGACTTCGGGTGATTTTTTCGGAAACGAATGCTCGGTCGTCATGCCAAGCGACGATACCTTGATTATCGAATTTGTTGATGAAAAGGGAACGACGGTATTGGCTGACGCGGTTTCTGTTGAGGAAGGCGAAGTCGTGGACGCGACCATGATGAGCAAGAGCGCGCTTTGTGAGTTTCTTGCGCAAGAGATGTCCAATACGGAACAAGGGGTTCTATTTTCCTTACACCTGAAGGCGACGATGATGCAGGTGTCCGATCCAATCATCTTTGGCCATGTGGTGAGGACGTATTATGCGGCGGCTTTTGAAAAGCACGCGGCTGTCTTTAGAGACCTGGGTGCTGATCCGAACAATGGCATTGGAGACATATACGAAAAAATAAAGGTGCTTCCCCACGAGCAAACGAATGCGATTGAAGCCGATTTAAATAGCTGCAGTACAAACGGCCCTCAACTGGCGATGGTTAACTCAGACCTGGGTATTACGAATCTTCATGTTCCGAGCGACGTCATCATTGACGCCTCCATGCCTGCTGCGATTAGAGAATCTGGAAAAATGTGGGGGCCTGATGGCGAACTTCATGATATGAAAGCGGTTATTCCGGATCGCTCGTATGCCGCGGTTTATTCTGAAACGATTAAGCATTGCATTGCCCACGGAGCGTTTGATCCAACGACGATGGGGTCTATCCCGAACGTTGGACTAATGGCGCAAAAGGCTGAGGAATATGGTTCTCATGGGACGACGTTCGAAGCTCAGGGTAAAGGTTTGATTCGGGTTAAAGGATCTAACGGCGAGATCCTACATGAGCACGGGGTCGAAACTGGCGACATTTGGCGTTTATGTCGCGTTAAGGATGGTCCGATTCAAGATTGGGTCGGGCTCGCGATCGAAAGAGGGCGTCGAACGCGTGCACCGATAGTGTTTTGGTTGGACAAAGGTCGTGCACACGATGCTCGGCTTATTGAAAAAGTGAATCGGTACCTAAATGACCATGACCTTAGCGATGTTGTCTATCACATCATGTCGCCCCGAGACGCGACGATATTCTCTCTTGAGCGAATGAGAGCCGGGAAGGATACAGTTTCTGTGACCGGAAACGTGTTGAGGGACTACCTAACGGATCTGTTTCCAATTCTCGAACTCGGCACAAGCGCAAAAATGTTGTCGATTGTGCCTCTCATCAATGGTGGTGGGCTATTTGAGACAGGCGCCGGTGGCTCTGCCCCGAAACACGTCCAACAATTTGAAGCCGAGGGGCATCTGCGTTGGGACTCGCTGGGAGAGTTTTTGGCTTTAGGGACGTCGCTGGAGCATTTGGCCGAAAAATTTGAAAACGCCCGTGCACGTGTGCTGGCAATCACATTGAACCAAGCGATCGCTAAATTTCTTGAAAGCAATAAATCGCCATCTCGTATCGTTAACGAAATCGATAACCGGGGTAGCCATTATTATTTTGCGAAGTTTTGGGCCGCAGCGATTGCATCACAAGATCACGACCCAAGTTTGAAGAGTGAATTTCGATTATTGGAAAGAACACTCAGCGACAACGAAGGCGTAATTAATAGAGAACTGATGGAAGCGCAAGGAAGCCCGGTCGATTTGGGTGGATACTACTTCCCGGATGTAGGCCTCGCGGACAAAGCGATGCGACCCTCGTCGACCTTTAATCGGGCCATCGCTTCGTTGCAATCGTAATTATCTAGAATTCGTTGAATGTAACGTACTTAGTTCTCTGGGTCCGCTTGAATATCAGCGTCCTCGGATGAGTCCTCCGAATCCGCAGCAGCGGATTCACCAGCCGAACGTATGTGAACTGCATGCGACCCTTTCGGACCTTCCTCGATTTCAAATTCAACGTCATCGCCCGCGCGGAGTGTTTTATAGCCGTCCATTTCCACCGAGGAGTAATGCGCAAAGAGATCTTCGCCTCCATTTTCCGGCAGGATGAATCCGTAGCCTTTGGCGTTGTTAAACCACTTAACTTTACCCAGAGCCATTCCCGTTCCCCCCAAACATGGGAATAACTTCGGCTCTGACCTGTACGCGTCGTCCGTGATGGACGTCGCGACGGCCAAAACAAAAGTTCTTTTTCGGCCTATCGCTCAACATTGTTACAGGCCGTGCGGCGTGTCAAGCGCTTCTTAAGATTTGGCCGATGCTGTACACTGAGGGACGCGCGACGTAGGCCTATCGGACTGTAGTCGGTGCGTTGCGAGTGATGGACTTAATGGCGTTGTTTGCCGTGACCTGGAAGCTTCATGAGTAATGAAGACGGCGACTGGGAACAAGATCGACAAGGTGACTTGGCGACCGCTCCTGAGAAACCTAAACTAGAGCGCCCGCCGATGTATAAGGTGATTCTTCTTAACGATGACTTCACGCCTATGGAATTTGTGGTGCATGTACTCGAAGTGTTTTTCGCGATGAATCGAGAAAAAGCGACGCAGATAATGCTGGTAGTGCATACAAGCGGGAGCGCGGTTTGTGGGATATTCCCGCGAGATGTTGCTGAATCAAAGTCCGAGCAAGTTAATCATTACGCCCAGGAAAACCAGCATCCTTTATTGTCGACTATAGAAATGACGGATTGACGCATGCTGAGTAAAGATCTAGAAGTCACGCTCAACGAGGCCTTTAAGGATGCTCGCGCGAAACGCCATGAGTTCATGACGGTCGAGCACCTTCTTTTCGCCCTTCTTGATAATGCGAAAGCCATTGAAGTTCTAGCGAACGTGGGTGCCGACTTGGATGCTCTCAAGTCGGACTTGCAAGAATTTATCGAAACGACCACACCCCTGATTCCCGCCGGAGATACTCAACGCGAAACGGAACCGACGCTCGGTTTTACGCGAGTTCTTCAGCGTGCACTGTTCCATGTTCAGTCAAGCGGTCAAGCAGAAGTGACAGGGGCGAATGTACTCATCGCGATTTTTAATGAACAAGAGTCGCAGTCGGTATTTTTTCTAAAACAACAACAAATCGCGCGCATTGACATCGTTAATTATGTTGCGCATGGCATATCTAAAGTTGCGGGTGATAGCGGGGGTGATACAGCGCCGGAAGGTGTACGCGAAGATTCCAGCGAAGAGGAGACTGCCCAGACCGCGCTGCAAGCATTCGCAACAAACTTAAACGAGATGGCGCGAGGCGGCCATATCGACCCACTAGTGGGTCGAGACAGCGAAGTCGAAAGAGTTATCCAGATTCTTTGTCGCCGTCGCAAGAACAACCCGTTGTTGGTGGGAGAGTCTGGGGTTGGCAAGACTGCGATTGCCGAAGGTTTGGCGAAGAGAATCGTTGATCACCAGGTACCCGAAGTCGTAGGGGAGAGCAACGTCTACGGATTAGATCTGGGTGCGTTACTAGCAGGTACTAAATATCGAGGCGATTTTGAAAAGCGCTTTAAGCAACTCCTGGTGGAACTGAAGGATGAAGAAGGCGCCATCCTCTTCATTGATGAAATACACATGATCATTGGAGCGGGTGCCGCTTCTGGTGGCGTGATGGACGCGTCTAACTTATTGAAACCGCTGCTTGCATCGGGCGAGGTGAGGTGTATGGGGTCGACCACCTATCAGGAATATCGAGGAATTTTTGACAAAGATAGAGCGCTGTCGAGGCGTTTTCAAAAAATCGATATTACCGAGCCTGGTGTTGATGACACGTACAAGATACTGAAGGGACTCAAATCACGTTTCGAGGATCATTACCAATTGCGCTATACAGATCGCGCGCTAAGGGTGGCCGCTGAACTCGCTGATCGGTACATAACGGACCGTTTCATGCCGGATAAAGCGATCGACGTCATTGATGAAGCTGGAGCCGCACAGCAGCTGGTAACAGTTAGTCGGCGCAAGAAGACCATTGGAGCGCCGGACGTTGAGCAAGTTGTCGCGAAAATTGCGCGTATACCGTCAAGTCAGGTGACAACGTCCGATAAAGCAGCATTGAAAGACTTGGATAGTAAATTAAAGATGACCGTCTTCGGACAGGACAGCGCCATCGAGACATTGGCTAACGCGATCAAGTTATCGCGCGCCGGGCTCAA
>CAJWCW010000114.1 GCA_913030615.1 uncultured Gammaproteobacteria bacterium
CGCTATTCGAGCTGGAACGGCCCCAAGACCGGACTTGGCGAGAACTATTCAAGAACGTGCATGGTCCTCTCCGATTTGGATCGTACCTCGTTGATCGGAACGATCAATGATTTCAGTCTGGAGTTAGATACTGCATGGGGGCCTGCAGATGGCGGATGAAGCCATCGGTCGGTTCGATCACATCGGCATTGCCGTGCACAGTATCGATGCCGCGAGACCCTTTTTTGAAGATGCCCTGGGCGCTAAATTTCGCTCTATCGGTGAACACACTTCGGGAGACTTTCGTATTGCACTGTTTGATCTGCACGATTTCTGTATCGAGTTGTTGGAACCGATTAATCCGGATGGATTTCTCGCTCAATTCCTTGAAAAGCGAGGAGAAGGGTTTCATCACTTAACCCTGCAAACGCCCGATCTCGAAAAAAAAGTCGATCAGCTGGAGTCACAAGGCATCAAAGTGGTGGATAAAAATTTTGCTGACCCAATGTCGGTCGACGCATTTATTTCGCCCAAAAGTGCGCACGGGTTACTTGTTCAATTAGGTCAATCCCTCGGACCGCTCAACAATCCACCGTATTGGGAAGATTAATTGAGGTCGAGCTTGAAGATGGGTGTTTTGGTCGCGTGCGCCACCGCTAACACGAAATGAAGAAAGGGTTAATTATTTTGGGCGTGGGACTGGCGCTTCTAGCCACGACCGCGCTGGTTGTGACGCAGACATCCTGGGGCCAGAACATTCTGTTGAAGCGCTTGATCGCTGCTCGTCTTCTCGATACACCTATGGCTTGGGAAGACCCCGACGTTATGCGTGTGTTTGTTTGTGGCAGCGCTTCGCCTCTTGGGGTATCCGAACGAGCCCAGAGTTGCATCGTCGTGGGGGCTGGATCGACTTTTTTCATCGTCGATACGGGTCCTGGGTCGACAGCAAATTTATTACGTGCGCGGTTGCCAATGCAAAACCTGGCCGGTGTCTTGTTCACGCATTTCCACTCGGACCACATTAGTGCGCTGGGAGACACCAACCTTGCGTCTTGGGTTGCAGGACGGACCGCACCGCTAAACGTGTACGGCCCAGAAGGTGTGGCTAGAGTTGTCGGTGGATTTAACGAAGCTTATGCGCTTGACCGAACGTATCGAACGAGCCACCACGGCAGCGAGCTATTACCCCCAGATGTTGGGCCGATGCGGCCGCAGTTAATCGCGTCGGGGAAAGTTACCGAGGTAGGGGAATTCAACATCACGCCTTTTTCGGTCGATCACGATCCCGTTCATCCCGCGGTGGGTTATCGCTTTGACTACCATGACCGCTCCGTCGTCATTAGTGGCGATACCAACGCGTTGCAGTCCACGGTGACGGCCTCGCGAAACGCCGATCTCCTCCTTCATGACGCGCTCTCGCGACCGCTTGTGCGCGCGATGAGAGACGCCGGTACATCGGCGGGTAACACGCGTATGACGCAGATCTTGGACGATATTCTCGATTACCACGCCCACACCGATTCCTTGCCCGAAATCGCCCGTGAGGCGGGTGTCACGATGCTCGCGCTGTATCACTTAGTCCCAGTACCCCCGAATCGCATCGCAGAGAGCATCTTTCGTCGAGGCTTGCCGTCGGAGGTTCGCCTTGTTGATGACGGTACTGTGTTCAATTTGCCGTCGAATAGCGACGCGATAGAAGTTATGCAGATATTCTAGTGCGCGGCAACAATCCCAAGAGCGTGTCGACCCGGGTCAACGTCGAAAAAACGCGGAGACCCAGGGGACCGCTGAGGTTTATCCTGCTGCATCATGGGGGCTGTAGCCGTGAGGCATTTCATTACCGGGTGGAGTCGGATGGGTCGGTGGCGGAATTGCTTGCGCCAGAAAGGAAGGGTCAACACCCTGGGTCCGTGGGTGTTTTGATCCGCGGCAATTTTGATCGTGAGCGGCCAAATGAGCATCAGCTCGAAGCGCTTAAGGCATTGTTACTGGACCTAAAATTTCGCTACCCCGACGTCAGCCTGGGAGCCCATCGGCAAGTCCGTGGCGACGGTGCGACCTCGTGTCCGGGGAAACACTTCCCAATGCGTGAGCTCTCAGACTGGTTCAAGAAGGATTTGATTCGTGCCCGCGATGAAAAATTACAACGAGAGGTGGAATCGCAATATTCGCCGAGAACTGCAGAATGAGCGAGGGGATCTTTGGTTGACGATGTGCGGGCGCGTGAGGGTCGCGGTGCGTGGACCGTTGCCGAGCGGGTCATTGCGGCATGAACGACTAAAGTCGTTTACGAACGGTTCGAGTTAGGTATGGTGGTCTTCGAACGTGGGGTTCGTTGGCGAACCGGGTTTCACGGCCTGGTATGAGAGGAGGACTGAATGGGTATCGAAGTCAGGGATGAGCGATTCTTCGACGTCGTTGAAGAAAATCTTGAATTAGAAACGTTGGCCGATGGCTTCGCCTTTACCGAAGGACCTATTTGGCATCCACGCGAGCAACACCTGACCTTTAGTGACATCCCATCGAATCGAATGCATCGTTGGAACGAGTCGAGCGGGGTTTCTGTCTACCGCGAACCGAGCAACATGAGCAACGGCAATACCTATGACGTCAGCGGCCGTATTCTCAGTTGTGAACACGCAACCTCGCGGGTGACCCGAGAAGAGTCCGACGGCTCGCTCACGGTGATAGCCAGCCATTACCAAGGCAACGCACTCAATAGCCCAAACGATATCGTGGTGCGTAACAACGGCGATGTTTATTTCACCGATCCGACGTACGGTCGCGAAGACCACACGGGGATTGTCCGCGAGACCGAACTTGATTTTCAGGGTCTCTATCGAGTCGATGCCGCCACTGGCGAGCTAGAACTCCTTGCCAGCGATTTTCAACAGCCGAATGGGTTGGCCTTTACACCTGATCAACAGGAGATGTATGTGGCGGATACACCACGTATGCACATTCGGAAATTTCAGATTGACGATGGCGGTACGCTATCGGGCGGGGCCGTATTTGCGGAATCGACGGGGACCGGCGCCGGCGCTCCGGACGGTCTCAAGGTGGCATCGACCGGACATGTGTTCTGCGCTGGACCAGGCGGGGTGCACGTATACGCCGCCGACGGCTCTTGTTTAGGCATCATCCAGACCCCCGCCTTCTGCGCCAATTTCACGTGGGGTGGCGATGATCTAAAGTCCTTTTTTCTAACCTCATCGAACCACCTTTATCGCACCCAGGTTAAAGTGGCCGGGATACCTCTCTTCTAACGAGTTAATTCTAGAGGTGGTGTTTGATCAGAAATTCGAACGCGCTACGGTCGGCGCCTTCCCTTGATAGATCCAGTTTAGCGCGTCGCGCCGCTTGACCCGAAATCGGTTGGGCGTTTCTAGCTTTTATATGGGCTTCAGCGACACGCTCGAGCATGACGAAACGCGATACCGATTGTGCGACATCAACGCCGACCGTTAAAAGGCCGTGATTGCGCAGAATAATTGCGCCGTTACGTCCTAAGCTTTGCGCAATGCGAGAGCCGCCATCTAAGCTTTGTACCTGCACTTCCTCGTCGTCGAACAACACGCAATCCTCAAAGAAGAGGCACGCTTCTTGGGTGATGGGTTCGACATCGCGAACTTCCGCGGAAAACGGTGTTCCCCACTGCGTGTGGGTGTGAGCGACGCTACCAATGTCTTGTCGAGCGGCCAATAGCGGTTGGTGAATAAAGAATCCAGCCTTGTTGACGTCGCCTGATCCCTCAACGACGAGGCCCTCGGCGTTAAGCAGCACGAAGTCGCTCGGTTCGGCTTCCGCAAACGCTACCCCGTAACGAAGCAGCCAAAAGCAATCGGTTCGATCAGGGTCGCGTGCACTGATGTGGCCGTCCCCCAGATCTCCCCAGCCATGCGCTGCAAAAATACGGTAACCGTTGCATAGTTCCTCGAGCATGGTTTCGCGACTATCCATAGGTAATTCCATGCTAACGCGCACTGCGGTTTGCGTTAGCGGCTGGCTTGATTAGACGTCTCATGATGCAACGTTTCTGGAACGTAACGAAAGAGAATAATTAACCCAATGACCGCAAGGCCGCCAGTCAACGAGCTGGCAACGGCTAACGAGGTGGCGCTCGCGATGGTCCCCATGACGAAGGGACCCACCGCGCCACCTGCGTCGCCCACCAAGCGCCAAACCCCGAGGAATTCACTGCGGCCATTTGAAGGGGAAAAATCCCCACCGAGCGTCATAAAAATCCCGGTCCCAAACCCGTTCCCCAGTCCCGCGAGCATGGCAAAACCGCAAAATTGAACAAACCCCGTCGCTAAAGGTAGCAACACGATGGCGGTTCCTAGGAAGAACAGGGACGGAGCTAACGCGTACTTCCTCCCCGCGTGGTCGAGGATTAATCCGGCCGGAAAAAACATCAGCATGTCGACGAGAGACGAGAGACTAAAGGCGAGACCGACCTCGGTTTCGCCCAAGCCGAGTGAAACGCCGACGAGAGGAATCATTAACACGCGACTGTGGCGAAGGAACGAAAGCATCACCATGACCACGCCCGCCGTCATAAAGGTATGACGTTGGGCTCTGATGATCTGGCGAATTGGAACCGTCGTTCCTTTCTCTTGGGAATGCCGACCACCTTTCGAAAAGATCACGACGGTCACCAGGCAAATCGCAACCAGCAATGCTGCGCCCACGAATACGGGCTCGTAACCAATATGCTCGGCGGAAAAACCGGCAACGAGTGGGCCGACCAGGGCGCCGGCACGATGCAGCCCCGCCATCACCGAGATCACCCTTCCTCGTTGGTTCAGCTGCACGGTGTCGGTGATAAACGTCAATCGAGCGAGTAAGAACATGCCGGCTCCGGCGCCAAATCCGAGCGCAAGAAATCCCAGTAACCAGGGCGATTTCGTGAGCGCGCATCCAACGGCCATGGTGAGCAGGAGAAGTAAGCCGATAACCATGACGGCCTTGTCACCGAAACGAGCGACGAGAAGGCCCGAAGGGACGTCCGACAGCATGGTGCCGATGCCTCGCATGCCTACCATCGCGGCGGCCATTGCGAAACCGCCGCCAAGTTTCAACGCGTACAGGGGTAGGAGAATTTGGATGGCGTTGTGCGCGATCGCATAAAGAGCGGACGGCAGATAGACCGGGAGAATTAAATTCCTTATGACCTCGAGGATCGGCGGCGGAATGTCTGATTCACCGGCAGAGGTTGGGAGCATCTTTAATGTCTAACATCTTCAATTTCCCGCGGTTCGATATACGTGGAGTGGGTAACGGGGCATAGACGAACGAAGGGCCTCTTCCGAGGACGGTTCTGCGCTACATGGCCGAGTTAAGAAACTAACTATAGCTCGACCATGGCTAGGTTACGTAAGATCTGTTCTTTTGGAGATTGAGTCGATGGGTCGTCAGGCGGTATTGCTGGAACAAAAAGAAGAACACGTTCTCGTGTTGACCATGAATCGACCGGAACGCCATCACGCCCTCAATCGCGAATTGTCGGAAAGTCTGTCGGACGCCATTGTCCGTGCAGAGACCGACGCTGAGGTTCGAGTAATCGTACTTACCGGCGCGGGGTTGAAGGCGTTTTGTGCTGGCGCTGACATGCTCGAGGTGAGTGGTGTCGAGAAAACGAGCGGCGGCGATAGGATCAATGCCTTTGACCCGATCGGTAAGTTGAGTGACACACCAATCCCCGTTATCGCGGCAATTAATGGGTACTGCTATGGAGGCGGCGCGCGGTTAGCCGTCGCTTGCGACATTCTGCTCGCATCTGACAACGCAACCTTTCGCTTGCCGGGTGCCGAATACGGATTAGTGGTAGCCGCCGCATCATTGCCAAGGTTGGTAGGGTCTTCAAAAGCGAAAGAGCTAATCTTTTCGGCCCGTAAATTTACCGCCGATCAGGCGGAGCGATGGGGCATGCTGAGTGCTGTTTATCCTCAACCCGAACTGATGGATAAAGCCATGGAACTTGCACACGAGATTGCGGCAAATTCGGTTGCCGCTGTCCGTGCATCAAAACAAGTGATCGATGCGGCAACACTTTCGGAGGCGGCGACGAGACTCGAGGCCGAGGCCAATAAAGACCTCCGCGGCAGTGCCGAACAACGCGATCGATTCCGCGAGGCCACTCGAAAAGTGACGGGTCGCTAGCGTCGACCAGGTCGACATACGCTCAACACCGTTTGCTGGTAACGTATTCGTTAACTAGTCGGCCGCGACAGAGTCCTTTTCAGCCTCGGTCAGCGTACGGTAAGTGACCGATCCAAACAGCATCTCGGCCCACGATTGCTGACCCCAACGGACTTCCTTGCTTGGGTCCGGGTTTGCCGGATTCTGAGTCGAGTTGTCCCACGTCGTTGAATGCACCAAGCGTGTACCAGCCGGTAGAACTTTTGGCGTTTCTAACCGGTAAGTCGTTTGCCAGTTGAAATCGTAGTTAGGTACCGACAACAAGATTTCTTTTTCGCCGCTTGGGTAAAATGCAACGAAGTCGGACGCTTTGCCCCGATAGTGCGAATGCGGCAACAGGCTGTAGACCAGGACATCATCCTTAAACACGTGCTCAGCTTTGGCTGTGTGAGCTTTGGTATGGGGCGGTATACGGAACCTAAAATTAATTAAGGTTCTTCCGCCCAGTCGGTGCAAGGGCTCTTCTTCGTGCAGGTAGATACCAAGTTGAGATCGGTCCGTCGTTTCCCGCCCGTACGGCGTGTAGTGCATCTGGAACCGAATAGTGGAACCAGCCGGTAACAATCGACCGGTGTTTGCTGGATAGACGCTACCGGTTGTACCGGGAACGTAGCCACCCAAGCCGCCAGAGCCGCGACCGCCAAAACGCGATCTTCCCGAACCTTGTCCGGGCGCACGAAAAGTCGTGATCACATGGTGCAACGCGGCCCGATCGCCGGGAAGGATCTCCGCGGCTCGAACCCAAACATCGTGGTCCAGTGGGTTCGTGACGGTTGGGTACTGGTAGTCGACGACGCCAGATGCGGGGACCGGCTGGGCTGGGATGTCGACAACAACGTCAGGGGAGCCAAGCCCCCATTCTGGCCAGTCGTGTACGAAATTCGCGAGTGGATCGACGCCCTTACCGCGCGGCGCGCCCGCCTCGATCCAATGCACAAGAGTTTGCCTTTCTTCGACCGAAAGCGAGCGATCGTTAGTAAAACGTCCGTGATGCGGGTCGGCATGCCATGGAGGCATTCGTTGGGTTCGAATCACTTCACGCATCATCAAGGAGAAACCGAGCACCATGTTGTGATCGCTCATGACCCAGGGTCCGATGCCACCGGGGCGGTGGCACGTAAGACATTTATCGATTAACAGTGGAGCGATCGTGTCAGAGTAGGAGATGTCCGCATGGGCCGATCGGCGTTCTTGCTCCGGGAACGACACGGTACAAGTTTCTTGCAGTTCAATAGGTGCTGGAATTGGTTTGCCGCCGAGGATGGCGTCGAGCGTTGCGGCAACGCCATCGATGTCGCCACGATAAACGGTGCGCCAAGTACCCGGATCGATGACGATGGCCTCACCCGCCTGCCAAAATTCTAGGGATTCGCCGATCAGTTGGGTGTGGTCGATGAGAACCGCGAGGCCATTGTCCTCGGCGTCCATGGCAGCGCGAATCGTGGCGCGATCGTCGTCAAGACTAGAGTTGAGAAGTCTGACTTCAACCCCCTTAGGAGCATAGGTCTGCGCTAAATCCTCGAGCGCGCCTGCTGCATTTTGGGCTTCATGGCAGCTGGACGCATGAGCCATGAGCACCACGGCGCTAGCGTCGGAGAGGTAGTAAAGTTCATGCGCATAGCCGCGTTGATCCAGCAGTTCGAAATTTTCGACCAGGCTTGCGTCGGCCGAGGCGGCGAGGCATGGCAACAACAAGGC
>CAJWCW010000115.1 GCA_913030615.1 uncultured Gammaproteobacteria bacterium
TCTTCTTCCTCGCACTGGCCGTTAATGATGTCATCGGGGAAATCCAAGTAAACCGGGCCCGGGCGGCCGAACAACGAATGCCGAACGGCCTGGTTAACGTAATAGGGGATCCGATGGACGTGCTCGATCGCGTGCGCATACTTGCAATACGGAGCCGCGAGTTCGACTTGGCGTTCCTCTTGAAAGCCGCCCATACCATTTTGGAAAACGGGAGACGCTCCGCCGATCAATATCATCGGCCAGCAATTTTGTTTTGCATTCGCTAGTCCCGCGAAAGCGTGAATCACTCCGGGTCCCGAAACGGTCAAGCATCCCTGCGGGCGCCCCGTTAGATATCCAGCAGCATGTGCGGCGTAGCTGGCAGCTTGTTCGTTGCGCATACCGACGTATCGGATACCTTCCTTTTGAGCAACCGCCGCGAATCCTTGTACCGGAAACCCGACGATGCCAAAAATATAGTCGACGCCTTGCTGCTTAAGGCTTCGCGCCATGAGGGTTGCACCACTTACGGTCCCCATAGTCTTCCCCTATTAATTGATGACCGTCTAAGCTAGCGCGGGGATGCCCTCCGACTCAAGGGGTATCGCACACATCAACGACCTCGCCGTGACGATTCCATCAACGCGTCGATCGCGATAATCTCGGTTTTCTTAGCCGGGGGACAACATGAGTTACGACCAAAGCGCCGTAAGAGCCGTTCTTGCGAAAGCGAAAGAAGAGCAGCGTGGCTCGCTTACGTCTGCGGAAGCCAAACAAATCGCTGCCGCTTACGAGATCGCAACGCCGGCCGAAGGCTTGGCAACAAGCGTCGACAACGCTGTCGCGATGGCCAACGAAATCGGATTTCCCGTCGTCCTAAAAATTGCGTCCGCCGACATCCTCCACAAAACTGACGCAGGCGGCGTCATCACGGGCATCGAGGATGTCGATGCGGTAAGAGCCTCCTATACCGCGATTCTCGATAACGCCAAGGCATACAACTCGGACGCCAGCATCGACGGCGTGCAAGTCCAAGCGCAAGTCCACGAGGGGCTAGAGGTAATCGTCGGCGCGACGACGGATCCTGTCTTTGGAAAACTTGTGGCGTTCGGATTAGGTGGGACACTGGTCGAAGTTCTCCAAGACATAACGTTTCGTCTTGCCCCTGCTGAAAGTGCAGACGCCCATGCAATGCTTAACGACATTTCTGGTAGCAAGATTCTCGATGGTGTTAGAGGTCAAGCAGGCGTTGATCGAACGGCGCTCGCGCGGACCATTGAGAACATCAGCCATTTGGTCAACGACTTCCCTGAAATAACTGAACTCGATCTGAACCCCGTTTTCGCGTCTGCCGAGGGCACCGTGGCCGCGGACGTCAGGGTGTTGTTAAGTTTTGACGCCGTTCCAGAACGCCACCAGCATACGCCCGACGAAATCCTAGCGGCCATGAAGCGCATCATGGAGCCGTCCGCCGTTGCCGTCATCGGCGCGTCGGCCGAAGATGGGAAAATTGGCAACTCGGTTATGCGGAACTTAATCGACGGGGGTTACGAGGGAGACCTCTACCCGGTACATCCCAAAGCGGATCAGATCCTTGGCCACCAGTGCTATCCGTCTGTCGTCGATATACCAGGAAACGTTGATGTAGCAATCTTTTGTATACCGGCTCAGTTTGTCGCCGGCGTCATCGCTGAGTGCGGTCAAAAACGCGTGCCGGGAGCCGTACTTATCCCGTCTGGCTTTGCCGAAATCGGGGAGCATGAAATGCAGGACGAAATCGTCCGCGTTGCCCGGGAAGCAAACGTGCGCCTCATGGGTCCGAATATTTACGGGTTCTATTACACCCACAAGAATCTTTGCGCGACATTTTGCACGCCCTACAACGAAAAAGGGTCGGTCGCGCTATCGTCACAAAGCGGCGGCGTAGGCATGGCAATCATTGGCTTTAGTCGGTCCGCCAAAATGGGGGTTTCCGCCATCGTCGGACTTGGCAACAAATCCGATATCGATGAAGACGATCTATTGACCTATTTCGAACAGGACCCCAACACATCGGTGATCGCGATGCATGTGGAAGATTTGAAGGACGGTCGTGCATTTGCGAGCGTTGCCAAACGCGTGTCAAAGACGAAACCCATCGTCGTTCTCAAGGCGGGTCGTACAAGCCTTGGGGCAAAAGCTGCCAATTCGCATACTGGTGCGTTGGCCGGTGACGATCGCGTATATGACGCGGTATTGCGACAAAGTGGGGTCGTACGTGCCAAAAGCCTGAACGACATGCTCGAATTTGCACGGGGGTTGGCGGTGTTGCCCACACCCAAGGGAGAAAACGTCCTCATCCTCACCGGCGCCGGGGGCTCGGGCGTTCTATTGTCGGATGCATGCGTCGATAACGATCTTTCCCTCATGGCGATGCCCACCGATCTCGACGCCGCATTCCGAGAATTCATCCCACCCTTTGGGGCCGCGGGGAACCCCGTCGATATAACTGGGGGAGAGCCTCCAACAACCTACCGCGCAACGATCGATCTCGCGCTTCGCGATGAGCGAATCCACTCACTCGTGCTTGGCTACTGGCACACAATCATTACCCCGCCCATGGTATTTGCAGAATTGTTGGGCGAGGCCGTGTCCAAGGCGCGTGCTGAAGGTAACGACAAACCCGTTGTCTGTTCGCTCGTTGGCGATGTTGAAATTGAGCAAGCTGCCGAGTATTTGATGGAACGCAATATTCTGGCGTACCCCTATACCGCCGAGAAACCCGTCGCCGTACTCGGTGCAAAATACCGTTGGGCTAGAACCGCTGGGCTAATCTAGTAACGATCACCGATCCGTTGAATCCGATGCTATCTGTCGGATGACTCCCTGTTTCGTGAGGTCGTCTAGTTCTGTTTGGGTTAACGCCAGATCATCATTTAACACTTCCTTGGAATGCTGGCCAAGCAATGGCGCAGCTTCGATTTCGACGGAGCTTTCCGACATGCGCACCGGCCAGCCGAGGAGCTTTACCGCGCCGTGACGGGGATGTTCGACCTCGTGAACAAAGCCTCTCTCGACCAAGTGAGGATTGTTGTAGAGGTCGCTCGTGTCGAGGACGGCGCTCGCGGGAACGCCTCCCTCGGCCAACTCGCGCATGGCTTGATACTTATCACGCATCAGGGTCCACGCGCCAATGATCCCTCGCAGTTCGTCACGGTTCTGGTATCGATCTGCCTGCTGACTAAATTGCGGATGTTGAACGAGATCCTCTCGATCGATCACGCGACAGAGGGCTTCCCACATCTTCGGGGTAACCGCCATCACGTATACATAATCGTTCGGCCCGCCACCCGCACAAGGGTATAGCGACATCGTGGGGAGTTGTCCGTTTCCAGATCGATTCGCCGCCTGTTCCCCATAATTTCCTGAGGAGGTGGCGGTGCGTAGGTAATAGGTCATGGCCTCTTGCATTGACAATTCGATCAGCTGTCCTTTGCTCGTGCGAAGTTTCTGCGCGTACGCGGCCGCGATCGCGAGCGCCATTTGTATTCCAGTTCCCGCATCCCCCATCGTCGGTCCTGGTCGCATGGGCGGTCCGTCAATCTCGCCCGTAATCGAAAAGGCCCCTGCAGCCGCTTGCGCCACCATGTCGTAGCACTTGTAGTCAGACCAAGGGCCGTCCACCCCGAACCCCTTGATACGGGCATAGATAATGTCGGGCTTCACAGCCCTCATTGCCTCGTAACCAATGCCCAATCGCTCGATAACGCCCGGGCCATAGTTTTCTACGAAAACATCGTATTTAGGCACCATCCGCATAAACAGTGCGCGACCTTCGGAGCTACGCAGATCAATCGCGATACTCCGTTTATTCGAGTTCCAGACGACAAAGTACTCGGCATCTCCGTTCGCACCTCGCCCTGGGTCTCCACCATCGGGACGCTCGACCTTCACGACGTCGGCGCCCAACCAAGCCAATGCTTGGGTACACGATGTCCCCGCTTCGTACTGGGTCATATCCAGTATCCGCAAACCATCCAACGCTGCCATGGACACCCTCTCGCGAATATTGAAAGGGGGTACCTGTGATACCCCCGATGGGTTAACTCAAATAGGTCTCGAGTTTTACCGCGATCTCTTCAGGCGCAATTCCCGGTTCGAACCGCTCCACCACGTTGCCGTCTCCATCAATAAGGAATTTGGTGAAATTCCACGCGATGTCAGGCTTACCCTCTGGGTTCGAAATAGCCGACGTTAAGAGCTGATAGAGCTCGCACGCGCCATCTCCGTTCACTTCGATCTTAGAAAACATCGGGAAGGTCACGTCGAATTTAGACCGGGCAAACTCTAGGATCTCCTCGTTCGTTCCCGGCTCCTGCGCACCGAACTGATTGCAAGGAAATCCGAGAACGGTAAATCCTTTCTCCGCGTTGTCCTCATGCAATGTACGCAGACCTGCGTACTGTGGCGTGAGTCCTCACTGGCTGGCTAGGTTGACCGCCAGACAGACCTGGCCCTTGAGTTGCTCAAAGCTCTTCGGTTCCCCGGTAATGGACTGCATTGTTATGTCATGGAATCCCATGGTTTCTCCTTTGTTATGCCCCAAATCATAGCGCGATTAGACGCCTTTGAAATCGGACTCTCTTTTTTCCCGGAATGCGGCCGCGCCCTCTCGGGCGTCCGCCGAGAGGCCAACCAATGGAATCGCGGTTTCCGACCACTGCATGGCCGAATCGAAGTCCATGTGGGCGGTTCGCATCGCAAGCAACTTACCGACCTTCTGCGCAATCGGCGGCCCCGCTTCAATTTCCAATGCGAGTTCCATGGTTTTTTCTTCCAGTTCGTCGGGTTCAACAAGGTAATTGGAGAACCCAGCAGCATGCGCCTCTTCCGCACTCATGAAGCGTCCGGTCATCATCATCTCCATAGCCTTTCGCCATCCGATGACGCGCGGTAGTGACCAAAATCCACCAAGATCTGCAAAGACGCCGCGCTTGACATAAGCAACTTGGAATCGAGCCGTCGTCGAGACCACCGCCATGTCGCAATGACTCGCAAGATCGAAACCGCCGCCGACGCATGGCCCGTTAACCATCGCGATCATGGGGACTTCTATCCGACGTAGCGCAATAAATGTTTCAGTCTCGTGGCGAAAATTCAGGCGGTAGCCTTCGGCGTCAACCTGGCCTGCCTCCAAACCCTCGGGGACGGGATCGGGGTCGGGGTTAGCCGCCCCGCCAAAATCCATGCCAGCGCAAAAACCGCGACCTGCACCGGTGATAACCACGCACCGTATGGTGCGATCAAAACGGGCCTCAAAAGCAATTTCGCGCAACTCGCGTAACAACGGAAATGTCAGCGCATTGAGTTTCTCGGGTCGATTCAGGGTAAGCCAAAGAATCCCCCCTTTTCGTCCACGGCGCTCAGTCAGAATCGGATTTTCGTCAGACATAATTAGTTCCCTTCGTTTTCATGGATCGTACTCTGTATACGGGGATGGCTAAAACCTCGTACTTCCGCACACCACATTCACCCCAAGCTTCTGGCACACTTTAGTCATGAACTATCAACACATTACGGTTGAGCCATTAACCCCGACGATCGGAGCGACCATTCACGGGGTTGACCTATCGCGTCCCCTCAACGACCAAGCCTTCGATGAAATTCATCACGCTTGGATGGAACATTTGGTGGTGTTTTTTCGGGACCAGGAATTAACTCCCGAACAGCACTTAGAATTTGGCCGTCGGTTTGGCCCTCTCCACATTCATCCGGCAGCCCCATACGTTCACGACAATCCTGAACTAATGCAGATACACACGGACCGCCACTCGCAACGAAACAACGGCGCCGGCTGGCACTCCGACGTCTCGGCGGACGAAGAACCGCCACTCGGCAGTATCTTGCATCTACACCAAGTGCCCGCCAAAGGGGGAGATACCCTATTCGCCAACATGTATGCGGCGTACGAGGCACTATCCGGTCCAATGCGGAACTGGCTCACGGACCTACAGGCCGTCCATCGTGCCGACTACGCTGGCCTATACGGCGACCACAAACCGCAGCGCGCATTCCCGCAATCCACCCATCCAGTGATCCGAGCCCACCCTGTCACCGCAAAAAAAGCACTGTATGTGAATTCTGGCTTTACCCGTCGTATCGAGGGACTAACCGCCGCTGAAAGCCGTGGTTTGCTCCAGTTTCTCTTCGAACACATTCGAAACCCCGCGTTTCAATGTCGTTTCCAATGGCAACAAAACTCAATCGCCATGTGGGACAACCGGTGTACGCAACACCTAGCGGTATGGGATTACTTCCCGGACACTCGTAGCGGTATTCGTGTCACCGTCAAAGGCGACCGGCCATTTTGTTAAGTCTTTTTCGTACGCTTAGCTTCGGTTTCGATCGAGGCTTACTGTGAAGCGTGCAATGTTCCTGTGGATAGTGCTTTTTAACGCAGCGAGCGGTGACGCAGGCGACGTTCTGCTTGGTTTTAGCGTCGGTGAAAGCGAGAAACAGCGCGAGCTCGAGGAACGACTCGTGAGCGACATCTCGGCCAACGACCTCCGTGAATGGATCGAGGCCCTCGCGGCCAAACCTCATCATGTCGGTTCAACGCACGGCAAACAGAACGCCGAGTACATTGCCAAGCTGTTTAAGCAGTGGGGTTACCACACTCAGCTTGCAACTTACGACGTTCTTATCCCAGTTCCTAAAGTCCGCGTACTTGAGATGCTCCATCCAACATACTTTCAAGCCACCCTCACGGAACGCATCGTCAACTCCGATGCAAGTACGAGCATGCGTGACCAAGTACTGCCGCCTTACAACGCGTTTTCTCCAGACGGCGACGTGGTCGGCCCGCTTGTGTACGTGAACTACGGTACGCGAGAAGACTATGAAACACTCGATCGATATGGCGTTGATGTCACCGGTGCCATCGTTATTGCCCGGTACGGGAAAGTATGGCGGGGAATCAAACCGAAGTTGGCGGCGGAACACGGCGCCATCGGTGCTTTGATTTATTCGGATCCCATCGATGACGGTTATGCCCGCGGAAGCGTCTACCCTGACGGGCCTTACAAAAACGATTCTGCCATTCAACGCGGTGCCGTGATGGACTTGCCGCTGCATGCCGGAGACGTACTTACGCCCGGTTGGGCCGCGAAAAAAGGAGCTCGGCGGTTAAGCCGTGATGAGGCTACTGCCATCGCAACCATCCCCGTCCTCCCAATCTCTTACGCCGATGCGGAACCATTACTCAGGCAATTGAACGGGCCGATGGCACCCTCTGACTGGCGGGGCGCATTACCACTTTCGTATCACCTCGGTCCCGGACCCGCGCGGGTGCGACTCCAAGTCGAATTCGACTGGCAAACGGTCACCGCCCGAAACGTCATTGCGCGTCTGAAAGGATCAACATTCGCCGACGAGTGGGTGATCCGTGGCAACCATCACGACGGTTGGAATCACGGTGCAAGAGACCCGGTCTCGGGACTGGTAACGATGCTCGCAGAGGCCCGGGCGATAGCAAGACTCGACGAGCCCATCGCCCGGACCATCGTCTATGCCGCGTGGGATGCAGAAGAACCAGGGCTAATGGGGTCAACCGAATGGGTGGAAGAGCATGCACACGAGCTTAGTCGAAAAGCCGTGGCTTATCTGAATACCGACGGTATGGGGCGTGGTTTCGTCTCCGTCGGCGCGAGTCACACGCTTGAACGTTTTATTAACCAACTGCTTAGTGACGTGGAAGATCCCCAAACAAAGCTGTCCATCGGTGAACGACGGAGGGCCCGTATTCAAATAAACGGCGACGACAAAGCTGTGTCCGAACTTACTAATCGACGCGACCTGCGGGTCGCCGCACTAGGGTCTGGATCAGACTACACCGCATTTCTCCA
>CAJWCW010000116.1 GCA_913030615.1 uncultured Gammaproteobacteria bacterium
CCACGTCAGAAAATATTTCAATCTTCAAAAGGCTAGCCAAGTTGCATTTGAAGCTTGATCATAGGCCCAAGGGGGGGATGCATCCATGACCATTCAACTACGCCAAATTTGTCTTGTCGCGAGAGAACTCGATCCCGTAATCGATGATCTGACTGACGTTCTGGGTATCAATGCCTGCTTTATCGATCCAGGCGTCGGTGCATTTGGTCTTGAAAATACGCTGATGTGCGTCGGACGTAATTTCCTCGAGGTCGTCGCGCCCGTCCAAGAAGGAACGGCCGGTGGGCGATACCTAGATCGGCGCGGGGGTGATGGTGGGTATATGGTCATCTGTCAGGCGGACAACAAAGTGACCCAACAAGCGGTACGTCAAAGAGCACTCGATAATGGAATTCGAATCGCGCACGAAAGTCATCGCGATACCTGGAACATATGCCAGATCCACCCCGGCGACATGCGAGCCGCGTTCTTTGAAATCGACTGGGACCTCCACGACGACTTCAACGGCAACTGGCAACCATCCGGAGGCTTGCAGTGGGAGGATAAGGTCGACCAGTCCGTCACGGTGGATTATCTTGGCGTTGAACTTCAAGGGCCCGATCCCGTCGAATTGGCGGACCTATGGGGCAAGGTTTCTGGCCTACCCGTCGACCGAAACGGTAGCGAACTCTCTATCCGTCTAAATAACATCACGCTGCGATTTGTCGAAGCAACCGACGGCCGGGGTCCGGGCCTTTCTGGCTTGGATCTAGCCGTCGCTAATCGGGATCAAATTCTCGATCGGGCACGTCGACGCGGAGCCTACGTCTCTGATGACGAGGTCCTACTCTGCGGGACGCGGTTCTACCTTCACCAAATCTGACTCGGACTCATGCATGTAGCGTCGCACCAGGGGTGCGGAGGCCATAACGACGGCTCCCAATGCGATACCAATGTATGCGAGCGAACGAAAAGTCTCTGTGTAGACGGGCAACGATGAAACCGCGTCGACGGAGCCGCCAGGCATAACATCCACCGCGGCCATCCCGGCGATCAGGCCCGCTAAGTAATGGGCTCCGGCGGACGACAAAAACCAAACGCCCATCATCAACCCCACGATTTTCGGTACCGAAAGTCGGGTCACCATGGACAATCCCACCGGCGATAAACACAGCTCTCCGGTTGTGTGTAACAGGTAGGCGAGCACAAGCCAAATCACGGCCACTTGACCCGCCGTATCGGCAAATTGGGCCCCATAGACGAGAACGGCGAAACCCAATCCTGCTTGCAAAACACCTAGTCCAAATTTCATCGGTATCGACGGCTCCCAGCCTCGCCGACCCAAGAGTTCCCACCCAATAAAGAACAACGGCGCGAGCAATATAATGAACAGGGGATTCAAGAACCCCATTTGCGAGGCTTGCATCTCGAAACCCAAAACGTACTTATCAACGTTGCGGTCGGTAAACAGCGTCAAGCTCGTGCCGGCCTGTTCAAAGAATGTCCAAAAAATAACGGAGACGATGGTCAAGAAAACGACGACCAACAAACGCTCGCGCTCGATTCGAGAACAACCCATCACTGCATAACCAACGACGCCCACCACGGCTCCTATCGAAGCAATAGCGAGCATCGCACCAACGAATTCACGGGACTGCATAAGCCCCCAAGATATGACGACAACGATGAAACCGGCCGAATAGATGATCGTTTCCCGACGTACCCCCATGACGCGGCTGGTAAGCACCAGCGGACGGGAGGGAGCTCCGACACCGCTCAGCCAGCGGCTGCCCCTTACAAACGTGATGAGACCAACAAGCATTCCAACCCCAGCCAGACCGAAACCGTACGACCAGCCGTAGTCCTCGTGCTGCCCTAGCCAACCGCAGAGGAGCATTGCCGACAAAGCGCCGAGGTTGATGCCCATGTAAAAAAGCGTAAATCCTTGATCCCGGCGCCGATCGTTCTGTTGGTATAGCTCGCCGACAATGTTCGAGATTGAGGGTTTGAGGAACCCTACGCCTACGATGATAAAAGCGAGCGCTAAATACATCACGGCCAGCGCCAGCTCATCCCGTACAACCATGCCATCCACTACGTCAGCTGGTGCGCCCTCATAGGCCATCAAGAAATGACCGCATACGAGCAATCCTGCGCCAAATATCACCGACTTTCGAAATCCCAGGTATCGATCTGCAATCAAGCCGCCCAACAGAGGCATGAGGTAAACCAAAGAACCATAAGAGGCATAGATCGTTGCTGCGACACCGTCTTCAAATAAGAAGTGCTGCGTGAGATAAAGAACTAACAGGGCACGCATGCCGTAGAAGCTAAAGCGTTCCCACATTTCCGCGAAAAAAAGGACCGCCAGTCCACGTGGGTGGCCCAGAAAAGTCGTACTGTCCGTCGCTGCTTCCATGCAGTCGAGACTACCATGGCGTACATTGTCGACTCGTCCGCTGGCCGGGAAGCCCCCATGCGAATTGTCATTGCTCAAATGAGCCACGAGACCAACACCTTCTCACCCGTTATTACCGACTTGGCGAGATTTTCAGGTGGCCGCGACCGTCCACTTCAAGGCGACGATGCCATTAATACTTATCGAGATACGGCGAGTTGCATCGGCGGTTACCTCGCCGTTGCCGAACGGCTGGAAGGCGACATCCAACTTCCGATCGCAGCGGGCGCCGCACCTTCAGGACCCGTTGAGGATGATGCCTACGAGTACATAACGGCCCAAATACTGCGGGCGCTGGACGACTGTGACGCTTTAATGTTGGACCTACATGGAGCGATGGTTACCCGTAGCCACGAAGACGGGGAAGGCGAGTTATTGCGCCGGATTCGCGCGATCGCACCCGATCTACCCATCGCTGTCTCTCTAGACATGCACGCCAATATCTTTCCAGATATCGTCAACTTAGCGACGATCGTGACCGGCTACCACACCTACCCGCATGTGGACATGTTTGAGACCGCCGAGCGTGCGGCTCGCGTACTAATCGCCGCAGTCGAAAATCAGGTGAGTCCCACCATGGCCTGGGGCAACAACCCCATGCTGCCGCACGTCATGCGCCAAGGAACCGACGATTTCCCCAATCGAGAACTTCAGCTGCGGGCCCAGGAAATGGAGACCGATGGTGCACTCGCGGTCAGTCTCTTCACCGGTTTCCCACATGCCGATATTTCGCAAGCCGGTCTGTCCGTTGTGGTTGCGACCAACGGCGATGTAGAACTCGCCGAACGACTGCGCGACGAATTATTGGAAAGCGCTTGGAATGAAAGGTCCGCATTCGTCTATACGGTCGAGCCCTTAGATTCGTCCGTCGCTAAAGCCAAACAGCTCGGCAATGTCGACCAGGCCGATGGACCAGTCGTTTTGCTTGATCATTATGACAACACGGCATCTGGTGGAACCATGGACACAACCGACGTACTCAGGGAAGTACTACGTCAAGAACTTGACGACGTGGCCGTCTGCGCCATTTACGACCCAGAAGCGGTTGACGCCATGGTCGCTGCGGGCGTGGGCAATAGGGTGACCCTATCCTTGGGCGGGAAATTACCCATGCCCGCCTTATCGAGAATTAGCAAACCGGTGGAAATACAGGGCCGCGTTCGACTGATTTCCGACGGACGTTTCCCTACGACGATCGCAATGGGGAGAGGATTGACGACCAATATGGGAAGGACCGCTGTGTTATCTACCGGAAGCGTAGACATTATGGTTGTTTCGCGTCATTTTGAGCCTGTGGATCCCGGCTGTTTTCGTTGCGTTGGTATCGAACCTACCGAACGACGGTTTCTATTACTCAAAAGTCGCATTCACTACCGCGTTGGCTTTCGTGACATCGCGCGGGAAATCGTCGAATGCGCTGGACTCGGCGTCTGCACGTCCGACTACTCTGAAATTAAATTTGAACACGTACGCCGGCCGATCTATCCCCTTGACGGGCTCAATACACGCGACAGTTCCTGAGAATCCAGCTCGTCATGGCTTAATAAGGTCCAGGCGGCGATATGTTGCCACCACTCAAAATGATACCTGCTCGTTTCGCTACGCGCCGAGGATCGAGGAGCATCGCCGCCAAACAGGCAGCCGCTGACGGTTCGACAACAATTTTTAGCCGATTCCAGATCAACCCCATCGCCTTAAGAATAGCTTCGTCGTCCACCAATACAACGGCGATCCTATTTTGTCTGAGAATTTCGAAATTTAGTTTTCCGAGCGCGGTCCTCAGTCCGTCTGCCACGGTGTGCGGCGGCATCGCCGGTTGGAGATCGCCCATTGCTAGCGAATCGTGCGCGTCCCTTGCCAACTCAGGTTCTGCACAAATGACATCAATTTGACCGTTTGCAACAATCGTTGTTCCAGCCGCAAGGCCACCACCTCCGATCGGCACCCACAATTGATCCAGGTCCCCAACTTCTTCGACAAGTTCTAAGGCGGCCGTTCCTTGACCAGCAATGATCTCCGCGTGGTCATAAGGGGGAACAAACACTGCCTCGGGCTCTGATGCCATAACCTCCGCCAGAACAGTTTCGCGGTCCTCCAATTCTTCCCCACAGTCAACAACTTCGGCGCCGAGTCGCTCAATCGCTAGTCGCTTCTCCGGCCTCGCATCCTTTGGTACAACGACCATGGCCCTTTTACCGCACTCCTTTGCGGCCAACGCCAACGCGGCACCGTGATTGCCGGACGAATGTGTCACCACCATCGAGACATCTTGTGAAAGCTGCAAGGTCGCGTTCATCGCACCGCGCAGTTTGAACGATCCAGTCCGCTGGAAGTTCTCACATTTGAAGAATAATTCCGCTTCGACAGCCTCGTTTAACGACGCTGACGTCATCACAGGTGTTCGGTGAGTGTGGCCCGAGAGACGTTGGGCAGCCGCCACAATGTCACCTAGGTCAGGTGTCTTCAAACTACGCCGTCGTGGATTAGGTCTTGCAATGTCTCATCTGAAATTTCGAGCAGATCACGATAGATCTCCGCGTTATGTGCACCAAGGTCAGGACCTGGCCATCTAATTTTTCCTTGGGACCGGGACAGCTTCGGGAAAATATTCTGCATTTTTAGATTCTTAAATGCTGGATGGTCGACATCGACGATCGATTCTCGCGCTTGAAAATGAGGGTCTTCGAGCATCTCCGGTGCACGATAGATCCGACCCGCCGGAACACCATGGGCTTCGAGCTGCTGGAGCAACGCGTCGGCATCGAGCGTAATGGTCCAACGCCCGATTAGCTCATCGAGTTCCTCTTGGTGTTCTCCTCGCGAGACGTGGTCCGCGTAATCGGGATGTTCCGCCAACGACGGATTGCCCATGGCTTCCGCGAGTCTCGTAAACACAGAATCTTGATTGGCACCCATCACGATTGAATCGTCATCGGCGGTCGGATAGACGTTGGAAGGAGCGGTTTTCGGCAATATGGCGCCACTTCTTTCTCGCACCTCTCCTCCTTCTGTGTATTCTGGGACCGTTGATTCCATTACAGCGAGCACGGCTTCGTAGATAGCGGAATCAACCACTTGGCCGTGTCCAGTTCGATCTCTTTCGTGCAACGCGGCAAGGGCGCCGACGCAAGCAAACGTCGCGGCCAGGGAATCTCCAATCGAAAGGCCGACACGGCTCGGTGGACGGTCCGGATCACCCGCGAGATAGCGAATACCGCCCATAGCCTCGCCAATGGATCCATAGCCTGCCCTCGAAGAGTAGGGCCCTGATTGACCAAACCCCGAAACCCGAACCATGACAAGTCCCGGGTTTATAGCCGACAAGACCTCGTAGCCAAGGCCCCATTTCTCCATCGTGCCGGGACGAAAGTTCTCAATTAGGACGTCCGAATCCTGGAGCAATTGCTTCAGCAGTTCCTGCCCTGCCGGAACCCGGAGATTCAGGGTAATGCAGCGCTTATTCCGAGCGATCACCGGCCACCAAACCGGGAGTCCCCTGCCCCATGAACGCATGGGATCGCCGATACCCGGTGGCTCAATCTTAATGACATCGGCACCCATATCACCAAACAATTGGCCACAGAAAGGCCCCGCAATTAGCGTGCCCAGTTCGAGTACCCGCAGGTGAGTTAGTGGACCGTCCGCCATCCTAACGATATTCCTGCAAATATCGTTTTGGTTGACCGCAAACCCGACGATTCATAATTACGGCTTCCAACTGTCGCGTAGCGAAACCGTTCGATTAAATATCAAGGAGTCACCGATAGCGTCGCTTTCCAGTCCTTCGCTACTCGACGAGTCACGGTAGAAATAACCTGTTCGTTCAAACTGAACGTGGGCGTCTGGCGCTTGGGCGATACCGCTTTCAACAAAGCCCTCGGTCGAGGTGACCGAGTTGTCGTTGAAATCTTGGTGTACGTCCTTCGGATTCGGCGTGCGGAAAAGATAGCCGAACGATTGGACCCTAACCCGACGTGCGTTAGATGCCGCAACGAAATGAATCACGCCCTTTGGCTTCAGGCCACTGGTATCGTCACCGCTGCGCGAATCGGGGAAGTACGTTACCTGGATGGATTCTATTTCCCCCGAGGCGGTCCTAACCACCTCGTCGCAGCGAATGATGTACGCGTAACGAAGTCGAACCATAGCTCCGGGGGAAAGCCGTTTGAATTTATCCGGCGGATCGTCACTAAAATCAGACCTTTCAATAAATAGCTCCCGGCCAAATACTAGCTTTCGAATCCCCATTTCAGGTTGCTGGGGATGCCAGGGAGCATCGAGTACTTCGTCCTCACCCTCAAAATTCGTTACCGTCACGCGCAAGGGTTCCAACACCGCCATGACTCGCGGTGTATGCGCCTCTAATGCCTGGCGGATACAGAACTCAAGCAACTTTATTTCAACCAGGTTGTCCTGTTTCGTTACCCCAACGCGCTGACAAAAATCGCGAATGGCGCTGGCGGGTACACCGCGTCGACGCAGCCCCGCAAGTGTCGGCAGTCGTGGATCGCTCCATCCATCAACTTTTCCTTTGTCTACCAACTCCGCCAGGACCCGTTTCGACATCACGTTGTACTCAAGACCCAAGCGTGAAAATTCGATTTGAGGGGGATGAAAATTGATGTTGATGTTATCTAAGACCCAGTCATAGAGAGGCCGATGGTCTTCAAATTCCAACGTACAAAGAGAATGAGAGATACCTTCAAGGGCGTCGCAAATGCAATGGGTGAAGTCGTACATAGGATAAATGCACCAACGATCACCGGTTCGGTGGTGACGCTTATGCATGATTCGATATAACACGGGGTCTCGGAGGTTGATATTGGGTGACGCCATATCGATACGCGCGCGCAACACGTGAGCACCATCCCCGAATTCGCCGGCACGCATACGCTCGAATAGATCAACATTGTCGGCAACTGTGCGATTACGGAACGGACTATCCCTCCCGGGCTCAGTGAGAGTTCCTCGGTTTTGCCTCATTTCGTCTGCGCTCTGGCTGCAAACAAACGCCTTACCATCAACAATCAGCTGTTTTGCAAATTCGAACAATTGATCAAAGTAGTCTGACGCAAACGTCAAATTCTCACCCCAATCAAATCCAAGCCAATTTATGTCGTCCTGGATCGATCGAACGAACTCTTCACTCTCTTTGCTCGGATTGGTGTCATCAAATCGCAGGTAGGTTTTGCCGCCGAACTCCCGCGCAACACCAAAATTGAGACAAATGGACTTCGCATGACCGATATGCAGATGGCCGTTAGGCTCGGGGGGGAACCGTGTCACCACGCCTTGCTCAAGGGCACCTTCATCGAGATCCCGACGTATGCGGTTGCGTATGAAGTCGTGTAAGTCAGCGGTCATACGTTATTTTACTGTATAGGGAATCAGCGGTCTCAGCGCGTCCAC
>CAJWCW010000117.1 GCA_913030615.1 uncultured Gammaproteobacteria bacterium
TCCGCTAACTGTTGCCAACGTTTCTTAATTTCAGCGGAATGCCTTCGACCCTCGCTTTCAAACACACGAACCGACGTCCGTAGACGGAGCCCGATCAAGATCTCCGATTCAAGATCGCGCAGTAGCTTCCGTTCAATCAATGTGCCGACGTTCATCCCCGACGCGGCAGCACTATTGGTATCGCCTTTGGCTAGCGCCGTCTCCAGAGCAGCGAGTGCTCGGGTTAGCTTGGCACCCGTCCACACATCCGACCAACTTTCATGACCAAATCCCTCAAGCCATTCGGTTTGTGTTGCCCCTGATCCTTCAAGCAACGACTCGGCGATCTCGCGATATTTTTTTATCTCTGTCTTCAGTGACTGGACGGTCGTTGTCTTAAGGTTCAGACCGACATTGAGAACAGTAGCGTTTTCGTCCGAGCTATAACGACCGACTACCTCTTTGAAGAGGCTTTGATACGTGTTTTTGACTGAAGAACTCGTTTTCTGTCTCTACATGTCTTCACTGGGCATCTAGCAATTTAGCCTCGTCCATCAACCCACGCAATAGTGGTGCCTGGGGTGGGACTCGAACCCACACATGGTTACCCATACCAGATTTTGAGTCTGGCGCGTCTACCAATTTCGCCACCCAGGCAACGAAGATCCAGGATTATTCCGGAACCCGTAACTTAGTCAACTCGCGTCACCAGCATTTAACATAATGACTCAATCATCCAGCGAGGGGTGGAGAAAAATAATGCCCTAGCGCGCGGATGAACCACCGTCGACGGTAACAATGGTTCCACTGGTATTGGCCGATCGGTTTGATGCTAAGAACGCCACCATATCCGCAATATGTTCCGGTTTACCTGGGGGTATCCGTCGATCGATTAGCTCGCCCCACCGCTCACCGTCTCCGAATCGATTTTCCGCCTGAGACCTGAGTAAAGCCTCCATTCGATCCGTTACGATCAGACCGGGATTGATACCGACGACGCGGATGCCTTTTGCAATACTTCTGGCTCCTAGTGCACGGGTCACTGCCATTAACGCGGCGTTACCCGCGCCTCCAACGACATAATTACTATTTGGGCGTTCACCCGCCACACCAATCACGTTGACAATGACTCCGCTACCTTGATCTTCCATGGTCTTGAAGACACGACGCATCAGATTGATGTAACCAAACACCTTGAGATCCCACGCCTCTCTCCAAGAAGGCTCATCAATGTCTTCAATCGATCCCGAAGGAATCGCACCGGCGTTGTTGATCAAAATATCAACCTGTCCCGCTTCGGCCAAGACTCGATGGATGTTCTCACTTACCGAAAGATCCGCGTCAACGATCGATACCGCCACGTTCGAAACGTCGGAGATCTCGGTCGCAACCGCGTCTAGATCAGCTCTCGTTCGGGAAACTAGGGTGACGTCACAACCTTCACGTGCCAGGCAGACAGAGATCGCTGCTCCGATGCCTCGTGAAGCACCAGTGATAAGCGCGCGCCGACCAGTGAGTTCGAGTTCCAATGCAGACTATTCCGGAAAAGCTTTCGCCAAGGCGGCGATGTACTCTGGCCCCACTCCACAACAGCCACCGAACATTGTCGCTCCTTTCTCAACACAACGCCTCGCGAATTCAACAAATACCGAAGGCGTTATGTCTACGCGACGCTCAGTTTCCAGCGCGTTGTCCAGAGTCCACCCTTCAGGTACCTCCGAAACTCGATTTGGGTATCCGCCGATCGGCTTATCGGTCCAATCACTCAGTTCTTTAACCGCGGCCTCGATTGCTTCCGGCGCGGTGCAATTGCATAGAAACCCATCAACTCCTATGGCAGATAATTCCTCATATGCGGCGTTCAGAGTTTCTCCACTTCTGAGGCCAGCCCCAGGTTTTTCGTTCAGTGTCCAAGAAACATAGACCGGGAGACCGCGTGCAAGCGCCACTTTTTTGGCCGCTTCACAAGCATTCATCGACTCACCAATGGAGGACATTGTTTCGCAGATAAAGAGATCCACATACGGCTCTAACGCCAACGCCATGGCATCGTAGATCGATCGAGCCACGCGGTCATCGGGAACCAAGTCCGGGCGATAGCTCTCAGACAACGGCGGGAGAGAACCCGCGACTCGAACATTTTCCTTTGTCTCATCCGCCGCTCGCCGAGCGAGTTGTCCCGCAAGCGCCGTGAGTTCTTCGTACCTATCCTCTATACCTCCCTTCGCAAGATAACTCGGAATACTGGAATAACTGTTGGTAATAATCAGCCTGGCGCCGGCACGAATGAAGTCGTGATGGGTCTCAACCACGGCCTCGGGGTTATCGAGCAATGCTTGTGCGGACCACAAGCCGCCACTCGTGGCTGCACCTCGTCGAATCAGTTCTGCCCCCATACCCCCATCAAGAATCGTAATCATCGATTAATCCTAGAATTCCCAGCCGCTGTTCGCGGTCGGTAGTCGAATCCCGCGATCAAGATCCTCGAGCAAATCAATGGGCGCGTCGAGTGTGTCGGTCAGCGCCAGACTCGACGCATCTCGAATGCCGAACCACATGCGACTGAACGCGCCAACAGACGCACTAAGGGTGGGTAGATTAGGGCTGTTTCCTGACTCAGCAAGAGAACTCTCGCCCAACGTCACAATGTAATCGCCGGAGATACCCTGCCAATTGTGATCGTCGCTAACAAAATCCCGAACCGGATCATCAAGAACTAAATTGAATCGGATGTCCTCAATCTGTAATCGCGTTTT
Source organism: uncultured Gammaproteobacteria bacterium (assembly GCA_913030615.1). Lineage (GTDB taxonomy): Bacteria > Pseudomonadota > Gammaproteobacteria > Pseudomonadales > Azotimanducaceae > UBA11889. The sequence goes on from CAJWCW010000117.1 coordinate 2,736, forward strand.
CTCGATACAAGATTGGAGGTTGAGAATCCGCAGCTGCTCGGTTGCGAACACCGATTGGTACGTTTCAAACTTCGACCCCCTTCGACTCCTCTCATTTCGAAATGGCTTGTCGATCAAATCCTGGAATTGAAGTTCCGCGGGTTCTTGCATGTGTACCGAATACACCTGGTCCCCCAACGATCGGATCAACCCTAGCAATTCGAACAATTGGTCGGTGGTCTGATACGCGATCCACTCGACGCTGTAAGGCCCGTTTTCGGCTTCGGCTTCACCCCAAATGAAATGGGTCAACTCCCCGCCCGATCCATCAAAATAACCAAGGCCGAAGGGACTTTCCATGTGTTGAATTTCACCCTTGGAAAAACCTTCCGGCAAGACGACACACGATCCATGCCCTCGTTTACGAGCGATCATGGCTCCTCGCATCAAGCTCCAATCGTCTTTCGTCAGTCTTTTCGGCGCCCTGAATGGGTGGGTCACCTTTAACTGCGATGGGTCAAACATGAATCGATTGACGTAATTGCCGGTGCCAAATCCAACGGTGTCATAGAAACCCTGGTCAAACATCCCGAGCCGCGCAACTTCCGCTCCCGACTGCGCCTGCTCTGCTAACGAAAGGGCCGTCAACCGTCTCGCAGCGCCAAGACGACGCGCCACGTGGCTTGTCGTTACGGCCGTCACCGCACACATCGAGAGATCGGTTGCGTTGTCCGGAAATTCCTCGTACCTGATCGAGCCGTTGGCGCAGACCACCACGCACTCTGCCTCTCCATCGACACGCGCGACCATGCAATCCGAGCCGTCGAGAAAGTCGGCGAGCCAGCCAGCTTCCCCGATCGAGCGGACCCAGCCCACCTCCTTCCAAACGCGCTTGGCCGCGTCCAGATCTCGGGAACTATCAAATGCGCCAAGTTCCATTACGCCGTCACGCTGAAAATGATCATCAGAAGACTAAACGCCGTACTTGGCCTTGGCCTCGCGTCGGCGAGCGTGAAGAATCGGTTCGGTGTAACCGTTTGGTTGCACAAGGCCTTCGAACACCAAATCGCAGGCGGCCTGGAAAGCAATGCTGTCGTCAAAGTTGGGTGCCATGTTCCGATAGGCGTCATCATCGGCATTTTGTTCATCGACGACCGAGGCCATTCTTTCCATGGTCTCCACCACCTGATCCCTAGATACGATACCGTGGTGCAACCAGTTAGTGATGTGTTGGCTTGAAATACGACAGGTCGCGCGATCTTCCATGAGACCCACATTGTTAATATCCGGAACCTTAGAACAACCAACGCCTTGATCGACCCACCGAACCACGTAGCCCAGAATGCCTTGCGCGTTATTATCGAGCTCGTTTTGGACCTCATGTGCTGACAGATTCTCCCCCGCCCCCAACGGTATCGTCAGAATATCGTCGATACTTGCTCGCTCGCGACTTAGCAGCTCTTCCTGACGGGAGGCCACACTTATCTGGTGGTAATGCAGGGCGTGCAATGTTGCAGCTGTCGGCGAAGGTACCCACGCGCAGTTCGCACCCGCAGTAGGGTGCCCGATTTTTGCGTCAAGCATCTCGTTCATTTCATCGGGCTTCGGCCACATGCCTTTACCAATCTGCGCACGTCCTGGAAAGCCAGTCGCAAGACCCGCATCGACGTTGGCGTCTTCGTACGCGAGAATCCAAGTTTCTTGTTTCATAGGTTCCTTTCGCACCATCACACCGGCCTGCATGCTGGTGTGAATCTCATCTCCGGTGCGATCAAGAAACCCCGTGTTGATAAACACGATCCGCTCACGCGCGGCGCGCACGCATTCGCGTAAATTAAGACTCGTTCGTCGCTCCTCGTCCATCACGCCCACCTTCACCGTATTTCGCTTAAGGCCTAGGACGTCTTCAACCCGATCGAAAAGCTCACACGTAAATGCTGTCTCCTCGGGCCCATGCATCTTTGGTTTAACAATGTAGATGCTGCCGAACTTTGCATTGCGGATCTGTCCCTCACTGCGGCGAATGTCGTGCACGGCACAAAGGCTGGTCACGACTGCATCGAGAATCCCCTCAAAGATCTCATCACCATTTTCGAGTAAGACAGCGTCCGTTGTCATGAGATGGCCAACGTTACGAACCAACATAAGGCTACGACCCGATAACGTCAGGCCTCCGCCCTCACAATCGGTGTACTCACGATCGCTTTCGAGGACTCGATGGATCGTTTCTCCACCCTTTTCAAATGATTCGGCGAGGCTAGCGTTCATAAGTCCTAGCCAATTGCGGTAGACGTCGGTCTTGTCGTCGGCATCCACTGCTGATACGGAATCCTCGCAGTCCTGAATGGTAGTGATCGCAGATTCGAGGACAACGTCCTTCACACCAGCCGCGTGGACTTCCCCAACATTGTGACTACGATCGATATGAATTTCGATATGCAGACCATTGTGCCGCAGCAAGACACAGTCGGGCTCTCCGTCAGCGTTACCTTGAAATCCCACAAACTGATCCGGGTTACGTAGTCCCGTTGTCCCCGCCGTCGTCTGAACTCCTAACTCGTATCGACCGCCATTCTGGGAAACGGAGTAACTGGTGGCATCCGCGTGACTGCCACTGCCTAATGGGACGATTTTGTCTAGTTCTTCAGCAACCCTCGCTACCACCAGGTCGCCACGTTGGGGGTTGTAACTCGTTCCTTTCTCAGTCCCCACACCTTCGGGAATGATGTCGGTGCCGTAAAAAGCGTCATAAAGGCTGCCCCAACGCGCGTTCGCTGCGTTCAGTGCAAACCGCGCATTGAGTACCGGGACAACCAATTGGGGTCCAGCTATCGTTGCAATTTCTGGATCGACGCCAGCAGTTGCTATCTCAAAATCAGGTCCCTCGTCCACGAGGTAGCCGATATCTGTCAAGAAAGCTTTATAAACGCCTGTATCAATGGGTTGACCCTGTCGATCCAGATGCCAACGGTCAATTTGCGATTGCAGTTCGTCGCGTCGCTCCAAAAGAGTCCGATTTCGCGGCGTCAAATCGCCCACGAGGGAAGCTATTCCAGACCAAAAGTCATCCTGGACAACACCGCTTCCCGGTAGAGCTTCGTCGTTGATGAACGTATCGAGCACTTCGGCTACCTGCAAGCCGCTGCGGTTTACTCTACCTGCCATGTCTCAATCCCAACCACTGCAATTCTCAAAGGACCACGGAACATACATGGGGTGGAAACGCTTTTCCATAACGATGGAGCTCGATCAAGATCGCTAACGAACGTTTTTAAGACACTCGCCGAACCAGGTAAATTCCACCGCCCCAAACAATAACAATGGGGATTAACACGGCAACCCACGGCGGAAACTCGAACACCATACTCATCGGTGGCAAAAGGTCTTGGACATATTTCAGTGCGACGCCGACGATAACGCCGACCGAAAACCGGGCACCCATGCCGACTTCTCGCAACGGGCCGACGACGAAACCTAGAGCGATCGTAATCAGTCCCAAAATCGACACTGGTTGTAATATTTTGCTCCAATAAACGAGCTGATACGGGCGTGGGTCAAGACCTTCCCGTTCCCGGTAGTCAATTTGAAAAGCAAGATCAGAAACGCCCAGCTTTCTCGGTTCAGCTGCGACACCGGCTCTAACTAAACGGGGGTCTAAACCTGTTCGCCATTGGAACTCGTCGTACGACTCGACTCTCGTGTCCTCGGTGCCAAAGTGTGTTTCGCCGACGACTTTCATCCTCCATAAATTCAAGTCTGGGTCGTACTCGGCACTGTGCGCGCGGCGAGCTACCCGCATTTCGTTGTTTCCATCAATTTCCCATTGCGAAATACCGAGCAAGTGACCACGCCGTGACACGCCTTCAATGCTGGTGAACTGGTTTCCTTCACGAAGCCAGTATCGATTCGTAAACCGAATATCTTCTGATATTTGGTGTTGCTGAATTTTCATTTCAGCGGCTGACTGGACCCCCCACGGTGCAACGTATTCCCCAATCAGAAATGCCAAGGTAAGAACAAGTATCGACGGCAATGCGACGGGTATAAATAAGCGTCCGAGCGAGACTCCAGCAGAGCGTAAAACCGTGATTTCAGAATGCGTTGACAAGGTTCCAAGACCAATCAAGGAACCGATGAATACGACGAAGGGGACCGACTCGTAAATTTGATTAGGAAGGTTGTACAGAACGTATAGAGCAGCGTCGGTAAACGTGTAGTTCTGGTCAATGCCACCAGCCTCGTCAATGAGTGCAAAAACACCCGTCAAAGACAACGCACATAAAAGTACGGCCGCGATCGCTGCAAAGACACTGGTTGCTATGTAGCGATCTATCAGAGGCAAGCTCATGTAGGTCGATAGCTCTTTTGAATCAACATCCAGGCAGCCAGCGCCATCGCTAGGTGCACGGGCCACAACCCGACGATCTGCAGCGACGCCGTCTCCGCAATCAGACTTCGACCGAATACCAGAAGAACGTAGTACAAAACAAACAGACCAAGTCCCGGTATGACTCGACCAAAACGCCCACTGCGCGGCGGAACCCGAGCGATCCCGAATCCACACATCGCCCCGATTAGAGTCAAGATCGGCAAAGCAATTCGCCAGTGCCACTCGGCGGCTTCGGCGCTAACCGTCAATTGCAACTCGCTCGTAGGAATCGTCGGCGGATCATGGGCGAGCTGTTCGACTTCCCCACGCTCAATTCGTTGCGCCAATTTCTTGAATCGAATGACCTGGTAATCGGGTTTTGTTGGAAATCCTTCGTACCGAACGCCATTCTCAAGCATCAGGTACCGGTTTCCCGTTTCCGGCTCGACAAAGTATCGTCCTTTATCCGCCCAGATGCTGACGACCGTGCCGCCTCGTATTTCATTCATGAAAACGCCTGACACTTCTTGCTTGCCGCGATCGACCTCCTCAACGTATGCAACTCGTGCATCCTTCGAGAATGACCGGAAGGTGCCTGGAATAATCGCATCAAACTCACTGACCGCCCTCTCATTCAATGCCATCTCAGAAAGCAATTTGAGCGCCCCAGGGGTTACCTGCATGCTGAAGAATCC
>CAJWCW010000118.1 GCA_913030615.1 uncultured Gammaproteobacteria bacterium
TGCCTTTTCCAAGACCCCCGGGGCCTTTCCGCCCGTCGCGTTCTGCATCACCCTCTTCGCCATCTTTTCCGTCTTTGGCCTCTTCCTCCGCTTTCTTAGCCTCTTCTTCCTTTGCCTTCTGAAACGCCTCAATCAGCTTTTCAAGGCCGCCCAGCGATTCCAATTGTTTCAACTCTTCGGGCGTGAGGGACTTTTCAAATTCACGACGGAGCCATTCGTCGGGTATCAAGGACTCGAGCATTCCGTGTAGATCTTCAAGACCCTTGAAATACGCGCTAAATGCCCGATCGAACTTGTCGTAGTTCTTTTCGTCTTTTACGAGGCACGTCCGAGAAAGAAGGTAAAAGTCATCAAGACTTGCGTAGACCACCCGAAACTCCATGGCCCGTAATAGATCCAAGAGCTCCCGAATGGTTACCGGAAGTTTGTATTTGCGAAGCGTCAGGAAAAAGTTGATCAGCATCGGTTCTTCAAACCCCTTTCAGCTTCAGCCTCTGGTTACCCGCGACTATCACGTCGATTCATAAACGCCAACCGCTCTAACAGGTGCACATCCTGTTCATTTTTCACCAACGCCCCGTATAGCGGCGGAATGGCTTTGGTCGTATCTCTATTGGTGAGAATCTCGTCGGGAATGTCATCGGCCATAAGCAGTTTTAACCAATCGATCAGTTCAGACGTCGAGGGCTTTTTCTTGAGGCCAGGAACCTTCCGGACATCAAAAAAGATATCCATCGCCTCTTTCACCAGGTCATGCTTGATCTCAGGAAAGTGCACCTCAACGATCTGCTGCATCGTCTCCCGATCCGGGAAATTAATGTAGTGGAAGAAACACCGCCTCAGAAAAGCGTCCGGTAACTCTTTCTCGTTGTTCGACGTGATGACGACGACGGGCCGAGTTGTCGCAGTGATAGTTTCTTGCGTCTCGTATACATAGAACTCCATGCGATCCAGTTCCTGCAGCAGATCGTTTGGAAATTCGATGTCTGCTTTATCGATCTCATCGATCAGCAGTACAACCTTTTCCTCCGAGGCAAAGGCGTCCCACATTTTTCCGCGCTTGATGTAGTTGCGGATGTCCTGAACTCGGTCGTCGCCAAGCTGGGAATCCCGTAGCCGGCTCACGGCGTCGTACTCGTAAAGACCCTGGCTAGCTTTGGTCTGCGACTTGATATGCCACTGAATCAACGGCACGCCGAGAGTTTTGGCAACCTCTTCAGCGAGCAAGGTCTTGCCTGTTCCCGGTTCCCCCTTCACCAGTAACGGTCGTTCTAGTTTCACGGCAGCGTCGACCGCCATGGAGAGTTCATCGGTTGAAATATAAGTATCTGTACTATCAAAGATCATGCAGCGTCCCGGGACTTAACGTTGGTAGTTGAATGCTGAGGCAGCGCGTACTTTATCCACGCACCTACGACGACGCAACTGACTCGGGCCCTTCACCCCTTCGACTTAATCGATTTTGACCGAACAACGCGACTTGATCCGCCCCCAACCTGCTTTCGTATATATAGACCGACAAAAACAACAAGGACGGCCAGCGTGGGGAAGAATAGAACTGTCGCTGGGGTCGAAGCGTCCGCTCCTCGTTCTAAGAATAGGCGGAACAGAAGCGCAATGAATGCAGGCGCATATTCACCTTCGTTCAACGCGATAGGGGTTAACGCCCAAACGACTATGAGACAGGCCGTTAAGCCGGCGAACAATCCAAATCGACGCAATGACCGCCACATGAGCCACGCGAGAACCCCGCCTGCCGACACCAGGACAAACCACGCTACGACATACGACATCTAATCAACCCATTTCACGATTTGCCAGGCAAGATCATCCGGATGGACGTCGTTCTCAGACACCACATTACCGTACACACTGACCCCTGACCGACGAATTTCGTCTCGATTCCCAGCAATAAGGGGATGCCACTCATAAAGGGGACGACCTTCATCCAATAACCGGTATGCACAGGTTTTGGGCAGCCACGAAAGATCGCTAACCGAATCCGCGTCGAGCCGTATGCAATCCTGAACTAGACGGTGGCGCTCTGGATAACGGCTGCAACGGCAGCTCTCCATTTCAAACAAGCGACAAACAACAGACGTTGTACCAACCGCGCCTGTCTCCGAATCTTCGAAGCGAATCAAACAACACTGACCGCAACCGTCACACAACGATTCCCATTCCGTTTGATTGAGCTCACTAAGTTTTTTGGTTTCCCAGAACGGCTTACGATTCATCACGCGAGCGCTCCTCGAGCGTTGGTGGAAGCTGGAGATAGAATCCTTGGGTCGCAATCGCGTCGAGTACCAGTTTGGCATCGACACGCGCCAACGATCGATTCGCAGCAAGTTTAAAGCGCATGGCCTCAACCGGCCTCCCGAATCTTCTCAACAGATCCTCTGGCAACGACATCGGGTCACACGTTTCATCGACATACAAATACATATCAACGACACGCCTACTGCGGTATACCGCAACGTCACGAGCTGCAATCAACCAAGTTGTCCTGAAAGGACTTGAAGAAAAGAATCACCAATCAGTTCATCGCGCCACCCGTTAAACCACAGCGGTAACACGTGCAGCGCTTCGTAGTGGCGCACGCACGCTTCGACATCGCGTTTTCGTGCGAGTAGCTCGACAGCCATTCCCAATCGATTTGCCGTTTCTGCAGCGATATCCCGCAACATCTTGACAATTTTGCCCTGGTGCGACGAAAACGGTCGGGGCAATGGTTCCGCTAGTTGTGTTGCCGATCTGCCTGCATCGAACGCTTCGAGCACCGCATCACCATGTTTTCGGACGATTCCAGGTGGCAGGATTCCTTCAACAATGCGCCGATTGATACGTTCACTCTGCGCGAGCTTCATCAAGTGAGTATCCCAGACCGTTTTTGAACGCGGCACGTCTCGGTCACGCGCTTCAAGCTCCCGCCATGTAACGAGACTGCGTAAGACGCTGAGTTGCTGTGGCGAAAGACGCCAAGCGCCTTTGAGCGTACGGTAATAATCTTCTGGAGAAATGATCGGTTGCTCCAACATCCGCAACATCTCCTGTGCGAACCAAGCGTACCGATCCAGTTGTTCAAGGCGCGACCGGATCATGTTCCATATTTCTGGGAGGTACAAAACATCGTCGACTGCGTATTCAAGTTGCGCCACGCTCAGAGGTCGCTTCAGCCAATTTGATCGAGTCGATTGCTTTGCCAACTCGATGCCTAAATAACTCTCCACTAGACCCGCGTAACTCAGGCTGAATTCAGGTTTCAAGAATGCGTGTGCAAGTTGCGTATCCACGAGGCCCCGTGGGCGGATGCCAAGGTGGTGCTGCAGGACTTCAAGGTCTTCGGAACAAGCGTGCATGATCTTGGTGACCTCAGGATCAAGTAGCGTGTTTTGTAAGCCCGTATAGTCGAGCTGTGCCTGCGCATCAACGAGCGTTATTTGGGCTCCATGGGCCAGCTGATACAACGCCGGGATCGGGTAGAACGTGTTGACGCGTATGAATTCAGTATCAATACCGAGTACATCACAATCGGCGCAAAGTGCGTTATCAAACGCTGCTTGGCTGTTCACCAGTTGTTCAGTCAATGCTGGTGCGCCCGCGTAACGCATGCGTGATCGTTCCGCCGTCGACGTATTCGAGTTCTCCTCCGACCGGCACACCATGCGCAATACGGGTAACCGATACACCCGTACCAGCGAGGGCTTCGCTAATGTAATGCGCGGTGGCTTCTCCCTCGACGGTTGGGTTCGTTGCCAGGATCACTTCTCGCATTTCGGTTTGCACCACGTGTTCGCGGAGCCGGTCAAGCCCAAGGTCAGCGGGACCGACCCCATCGATCGGCGACAAACGTCCATGCAAGACGAAGTACTTACCGTCGTACCCCGCCGCCGACTCAATCGCCACCACGTCGGATGGTGACTCAACAACGCAAAGCAAAGCGGCATCGCGTTTCACGTTGCTGCATATGCTGCAGGACTCGGTTTCCGACAAGTTTCGACATACGCGACACTGACCGACATTTCGAACCGCGTCGACGATCGCACCGGCCAAGGTCCCAGCACCCTCGCGATTACGTTGCAATAGATGAAACGCCATGCGGGTCGCCGACTTGATGCCGATTCCGGGAAGCACCTGCAAGGAGTCGATCAGTCGATCGATCAGTGGGCTAATTCGACTCAAAACGGCAGCTTTACGCCCGGGGGGAGTCCAAGACCCTGCGCCATTTCCGACATTTTTTGTTTCTGGGTGGCCTCCACTCGCCGAACCGCATCGTTGATCGCAGCGGCGATCAAATCCTCTAACATATCGCGATCTTCGGCTAGAAGACTCGGGTCGATTTCCACGGAGTGAGCCTGATAGCGTCCGGATAGAACTACCTTTACCAGGCCGCCACCACTCTCGCCAGTGATCTCCAGTTCTCCCATCTTGTCTTGGGCTTCTTGCATACGCGACTGCATTTCCTGCGCCTGTTTCATGAGATCTTGCATGTTTGTCATAGCCTTTCAGTCAGACCGCGGCTGCACCGCGTCCAATCGACCGTCAAATTCGCTCATTAATGAACGTACGTTTTCGTCTTTACGCAACGCGGACTCCGCGAGGTCGAGTCGTTCTTGCGCCAAACGCTGTTTACGCACCGCGGGAGTTTCTTCAACAACCGTGCCCGTAGTTACGACGACTTCGACAGGTTTGCCGATCCGTTCTGCAAAGAGTTCTTCTAGATGACCTTGTTGAGTATCGTTGTAGAGCGTGTCGTGGCTTTCATCCAAGAGAAGCTCAATCCTGTCCTCGGTCAATGTAATGAGATTGCTGTGTTCTAGAATCATGGCCGTCACCCCTGTCGCAGGAATTTCCTCGATCCGCTCATGCCATGGCGCCCCATTCAGCGGCGCTTGACCACCCGCTTTGGATGCTGGGTCCATCGCTTTCGTATCAGCGACCTTCGGTTTCGGTTGTTTTTTTGATGGTTGCTGTCGGTCCCCACTGTCTTCATTTACAGCGACCGAGCCGTTCCCACCAGACCCCGGCGGTGTCGTATCGGCGCCCTCATACGCAGGCTCAAAGTCCAGCAGTCGAATGATGGTCATTTCAAAACCGACTTTGGGATCCGGTGCGTACTGCATATCTCGCCCGCCCATGAGACAAGTCTGATATGCCAATTGAATCCATTGTGCTGAAAAGCGATCTGTGTAGCTTTGCAGATCGCCTTCGGGTTTCGTATCGGTCGCGTACGCCATCGCGAGCTCGTGAAACGCCCGCTGCAGGTTACTGAGCACATCAGCTAGATCCGCCGAGCGCGAGGCGAGTTCATTTGCACACTTGAACAACGCTGTTCGATCCCGATCCGCTAGCGCATCGAGTAAACGGGTCACCTCGTCCGCGCGCACGGTACCCAACATTTCGGCGACCCGATCCCCTTCTAGCGATCCACCACAAAACGACACGGCCTGGTCAGCGATCGACAACGCATCGCGCAGGCTGCCATCCGCTGCTCGGGCAATCACGTTGAGAGATATGTCGTCGGACTCGATCGACTCCTGTGCGAGTACACCTCGGAGATGTTCGCTAATCACGTCCGGGAGAATGTTCTTCAAGTTAAATTGCAGGCATCTTGAGAGAACCGTCATAGGAACTTTTCGCGGATCGGTGGTCGCTAGTAAGAACTTTACGTGAGGTGGTGGCTCTTCGAGTGTCTTTAATAGTGCATTAAAACTTGAGGTCGAGAGCATGTGAACCTCATCGATGAGGTAGACCTTAAAGCGCCCTCGCGTCGGTAAATACTGTACGTTATTGAGCAGGTCCCGGGTGTCATCGACGCCAGTGCGTGAGGCCGCGTCAACCTCGATCAAGTCAACAAACCGTCCCTCGATAATTTCCGAGCACGAATCACATTCACCGCAGGGCGAAGATGAAACCCCTTGCTCGCAATTCAGGCAATTGGCCAGAATCCGCGCAATAGTCGTTTTGCCCGTGCCCCGTGTACCCGTAAACAAGTACGCATGGTGCAAACGGTCTTTGTCGAGCGCGTTGACCAGCGCGCGGACAGCGTGTTCCTGACCGACAACGTCATCGAACGAACGTGGTCGGTACTTTCGAGCAAGGACCTGATAGCTCATGATCATCCATTCTAAGTCAGATCTTCACGAGTCAACACGCATCGAATGAGTTTGTCCGCTGATTTTTCCATTATCGGTCATCGGGGAGCGGCCGGAATCGAACCCGAGAACACGTTGCGAGGGTTCAAGCGTGCATTGGAACACCATGTACACGCGGTCGAATTCGACGTCTATCAGATCGATCGCGAACTCGTTGTCATCCACGACGATACGGTCGATCGAACCACCGACGGAAACGGGGCACTGACGGACTTTTCGTTCGAAAGACTACGTCAGCTGGATGCTGGGGATGGAGAACGTATACCTACCCTTAAAGAAGTTCTGGATCTCGTTACACCCTCCGTCGGCGTCAATGTTGAATTGAAGGGTCCTGGTACAGCAACTGCGGTTGCGGAAGTACTCCGGCAATATAGTCATCGACAAATGGTGTCGTCGTTCGATCATGAAGAATTACGGCAATTCGTGGCCGAAGGTTCCGGTATCCCCGTTGCACCTTTATTCGGACGCTGGCGAGAAAACGGACTCGAGATAGCCCGCGCGCTAAAGGCGCATGCCATAAATATATCCGACCGAATCGCGGTCCCTGAACGCGTCACGGATATCGTCGATGCAGGGTTCGCTTGTTACGTATTCACCGTCAACGATGTCCAACGCGCCAAGGATCTGAAAGAAATGGGGGTCTCGGGCGTCTTTACCGACCGACCCGACCTATTCACTGAATTCACGTAATGCTGCTGACCATCCTGCAGCTGACAACGCCCTTGCACCCGATTCGATAGATTCTTTAAAGAACAGCAGCCGTCAACCTACGGGCGTATGTTGAATCACGTCAGCAGGGGGATCGTCTGGTATGTCGTCCTCGGTGACCGCACGAAGGGCAACGTGATCATCACCCTCTGCGAACTCGTGTGTGGTCACACAGAATTCGACCAAAATATCGTTGGGATCGGTCACATAAATGGAGTGACACCAACCGTGATTGATCTCCGTCACTTCGTGACCACAATCGAGTAGCCGGTCCCGTTTCACGTGCAGGTCGTCCACACTTTCAGCGCCAAAGGCAATGTGGTTCGACCACGATGGCAACCCTAACCCCTTAGAAATCGAGATCGATCGTTCCTCGTCGAGGCGCTCATCGTGCAGTTCCCAAAAAGCCATCAACTCACCGTTTCCCGTGTCATAAAAGAAGTGCTTGGCCCAGCTGCGCGGCATTGTTTGCTTAACCACCTTCGCCAGGCGAAAACCCATCGCCTCTGTATAGAAGCTGTGCGTTGCCGGCATATCCCTTGTGGTAATCGCTAGATGGTGAAATGACATGGCGTGTTACCCGCTTAAAGACTCGGGGAAAATGTATCACGATCGCGTCCTACTATAGGATCGTTAAAACAGCTACGATGACCGGCCATTCGGCATCCGATGGATCGCCGAATCTATGGTGACCCACGCCGGTCCCCTCGCGACGAGAAGTTGTGAACCCCGTCAGGCCTGGAAGGGAGCAGCGGCAGCAGCGGATTCGGGTGCCGGGGTGTGGCTGGTTGGGTCGCCACCCATATACTGTTCCCACCAGGAGAGGTGTCTGAGCGGTCGAAAGAGCACGCCTGGAAAGTGTGTATACGGCAACGTATCGAGGGTTCGAATCCCTCCCTCTCCGCCA
>CAJWCW010000119.1 GCA_913030615.1 uncultured Gammaproteobacteria bacterium
CGGTCCGACCGCCGGGCCACCACGCCGAAGAATCGACGGCCATGGGATTTTGTTTCTTCAACAGTGTGGCGCTCGCGGCTCATCGAGCCCTAAATCAACACGAGCTCGAACGCGTGGCGATTCTTGATTTCGATGTCCATCACGGTAACGGCACTGTCAATGCTTTCCAAGATGATCCCAGGGTTCTCGTTTGCTCAAGCTTTCAATTCCCCCATTATCCCTACCGCCTACAGGATGTTGATCGGCCAAATATCGTCAATACGCCATTGGCCGCCGGTACCACGGGCGTCGAATTCCGCAAAGCGATCGAGCAAGATTGGCTCCCGGCGATGGATGAATTCGCCCCTGCTTTAATACTGGTATCCGCTGGATTCGACGCTCATCGCGACGATCCGCTTGGAGACCTCCTACTCGATGAATCAGACTTCGCGTGGATCACTTCGTTGATCATCGACGCAGCCAACCGGCACGCTCATGGCCGCATCGTCTCGGTACTAGAAGGTGGTTACAACCTAAAAGCGCTAGCTAGCTCAGTAGCGACCCACCTCGAGGGACTGTGCACGTAGCAATTTGCGTGATTCAGTTTTAGGAACTTGCGACTAGGGGACCTCCGCCGTCGCAGTAGATTCTCTCACCCGTTACATAGGAGCTTTTGTCCGAAACCAAATAGCGCACCACGTTGGCGACATCTTCAGGTTGACAGACCTTGCCAAAGGGCATCGTGGCGTCCAAATCTCGTAAATTCTTGACGCCCGCCGTGGCTCGCATCAATCGCCGGCCCATCTCTGTTTCCACCAACCCCGGTGCCACAATGTTCACGCGTATCCCGTGCACCCGCTCTTCTTTCGAGAGGGTGTACGCCAAGGTCTCCTGCGCCGTCTTTGCCATGTTGTACGGCGCACCGTTGGCTCCCAGTCCTTTGGTGGCCGCACTGGAGATCATGATGATGTCGCCTCGATCTTGCTCGCGCATGCCCGGGATGACCAACTTCGAAAGGTAATGTGCAGCGAACGCGTGGGTCGACACGACTCGTCGTAGCTCATCGGGATCGGTATCAGCGACCGACAGTCCCCGGCTAGCAATGCCAGCGTTATTGACGAGTATGCTGACGGCCCCCAGATCAGCCTCGATGGCGGCGACCATCTCCCGATCTTCTTCGTATTGATCTACGCTAGCGCAATACGCGCTCGCCACACCGCCCACGGCTTCGATCGCGGCAACTGTTTCGTTAGCCGCTGTTTCGTCGCGCCGATAGTTAATCGCGACGCTCGCGCCGTCTTCGGCGAGCGCCACCGATATGGCTTGACCAATACCCCGTCCTCCGCCGGTAACCAGTGCGACCCGATTTGCGAGCGACATCCGTTATTCCCCTTGAAAATTTGCATCCCGTTTTTCAAAAAATGCGGAAACTCCTTCCGCAAAATCTTTGGTGGATCCGGCAGCAGCTTGTAACTGTGCCTCCAGATCAAGCTGCTGTTCGTAACTATTACTCCACGTCGCCCAATAGGCCCGACGCATGAGTGCCAAGGACCGCGGGCCCTTGGCAAGTTGACGTGCTATCTCCATCGCTCCATCCATCAACGCGTCGTTGTCCTCGAAGACGCGATTGACTAACCCCCATTCAAATGCCTTTTCAGCCGGCAGTCGCTCGGCCAGTAAAGAGAGCTCCATGGCCCGTCCCCAACCTACCAAACGTGGCAACAGGAAACTCGCGCCACCATCGGGAACTAAACCGATCCGTGCAAATGCTTGAAGAAAAAACGCCTCCCGGGATGCGCAAACGATGTCGCCCATGATGGCAAAACTCATCCCAACACCTGCTGCGGCACCATTCACGGCCGTAACGATCGGCATTTCGAGATCGCGCAACGTGAGCAAAAGAGGGTGATACGTGTTTCGAAGTCCTGACCCTGCTGCTCGTGGCCGATTTTCGGTCGGCTTGTCGTCCGCCAAATTCGCTCCCGCACAAAAGCCCCGGCCAACGCCCGTCAAGACCAAACACCGCGCGCCATTTGTCGGCCTTTGAATCTCGGTGACCGCTTGTGCCCAGCCCTCAAGCATGTCTGCGCCGATTGCGTTCATCACTTCCGGATGGTTGAAGCGAAGCAAGGCGACCCCGTCCTCAAAGTCCAATGTCATCTTATTCAACTCCAAGATCGCCTCCCGGTGTTCTGCTTGAAATCGATTTCCCACGAAGGGCTGGCCACCTTAACCTATCAACCATGAGCGAACCATGGGCACCCGAATACCGTCTACAGCTTGTCGAAGTCGAGAGAATCCTCTCCGATAACACGGGACTCGATGTCAAAGACGTGGTCGTGCTCGACGAAGGAGTACTGGAAGATCTCTACGCCGAGCCAGACTAGTTCGAGGCCCCTTGGATTCATCGAGCTAATGCGACTCAATATTGCTCGCCGGGACGACTTTTTCATCTTCAGATGACTAGGGAATAATCGTTTAATGGAAGCCTCCGAACCGACGTTGAAGCTAGCGAGCCTAAAGGAAGCGAAAACGATCGCTAGTTTGTCACGCGACGAGATTGAAGCGGGTCTCGGATGGCGTTGGCGTGCCGACGCGATCACCGCAATGATCCGTGATCCGGACGCCATCGTTGTCTGTGCGTACGTGCCCACAGACAACGATACAGCGGATCAGTTTGCCGGCTTCGGCATCATGCAATACGAGCTCGATCATGCTCATCTCAATTTACTCGCAGTGGTACCGAACTATCGACGCCTAGGCATCGCGCGCGAATTACTCCACTGGTTGGAAAAAAGCGCACTGGTCGCTGGCATTGACACGGTGGCCCTCGAAGTCCGAGCCGCTAACGTGCCCGCGCGCTCGTTTTATCGAAATGCGGGTTACCTGGAAAACGAGTATCTCCGCCACTATTACCGAACGCCCGACGGAAAGACCGAGGCGGCCTATCGCATGCACCGCTCGCTTCGCGATCCGCGATTTCGCCCCTCATAAACAGGGTTAGGCGCCTTACTGTCTCCGAAGATTGAAGGCCCGTTATAATGCGGTCTGAAATCGCATCGGTCTTACGTTGCCGTGGCACACGAACACGCACACCCGGATAGGTCTCGCGACGAGGCTCCGCTCGGTAGAGCCTTTCTTCTCATTTCGTTATTCGCCGTCGTCGAGGTCTTCGGCGGGCTGTTCGCGAACTCTTTAACCCTTCTCGCAGATGCCGGCCATATGCTCTTAGATGCTTCCGCGCTCGGTCTATCGTGGTTTGCTGTGCGTTTGTCCCGTCGTCAACATTCCGAAACTCACTCGTACGGCTATCATCGTTCCCAGGTTCTTGTAGCGTTTGTCAACGCGTTACTGTTGGTGGCGCTATGTGGCTGGATTGGATTCGAAGCTTTTTCAAGAATGGAGAGCCCTCGGCAGTTGCTGCCCTTGCCGGCACTGCTGATCGGGACGCTCGGGTTGGCGGTTAACCTCTTTGCCTTTCGGATGTTGCACGGCGCATCCGGCAATCTCAACGTGCGCAGCGCCGCACTTCACGTTCTCGGTGACCTGTTGGGTTCTTGTGCGGCGATAGCCGCAGCATTGTTCGTTTGGCTATTTGAATGGTACCTAGCAGACCCAATTCTCGCCCTCGTTGTTATCGCCATATTATTGCGGGGTGCGTGGAAAGTACTGAGTGAATCGATCCATATCCTGCTTGAAGGCGTGCCTGACGATCTAGATCTCGAGGACATCCGGAATACTTTAACCAATCAAGTCTCGGGCGTTCTGGAGGTGCACCACCTTCACGCGTGGGCGCTAACGAGCGAGCGTCCGATGGTGACGCTTCATGCGATAGTCGACGAATTTGTCGACGAAATCGCCGCAGCTGCCTCCATCAAAGCCGTGCTCAATAAGAATTTTGGCATCGACCACTCAACCGTCCAAGTGGAACGTGGACCTTGTCTCGACGATACCTGACTCAACGGCCATAGAAATGTGCTACGAAACAACGCGTCCGACAAAGCCATGAAACAACGAGCGCTCAGCGGAAAAAAATACCAGACGGGCCATGGGCACATGGCCATAAAAAACGGGATCAAACAACGCGATCTCTTATTGCCCGTGACCGATGTCACCTCAAGCCCACGTAAACCTCCCTGGCTGCGCGTCCGATTACATGGAAATGGGCGTTTCGAGTCGGTGCGGGACATGGTCCGTAGCCAGCAACTTGCAACCGTTTGCGAAGAGTCTCACTGCCCCAACATCAGCGAGTGCTGGGGCCACGGGACGGCCACCTTGATGCTCATGGGTGCTGTTTGTACCCGAGCTTGCCGCTTTTGCGCAGTCGACACCGGGAATCCGGGGGGTTGGCTCGACGAAGACGAACCATTGAAAGTTGCCGAATCGGTACGCCGTATGGATCTCTCGTACGTTGTACTGACGTCCGTCGATCGCGATGATCTTATGGACGGCGGAGCTTCGCACTTCGCGAAGTGCGTCCGCTCGGTCAAGAGACAATCGCCCAAAACAACGGTCGAGGCATTGACCCCCGACTTTCAAGGAAAAGAACACGCCATACGCACCGTGGTGGAATCAGGTATCTCGGTCTTTGCACAAAACCTTGAAACCGTTGAGCGTCTAACGTCCGCCGTGCGCGATCCCCGCGCAGGGTACAACCAAACCTTATCGGTCCTCGAATTTGCGGGAAAAATGGGCAGCGTCCATACGAAAACCAGCTTGATGCTCGGTTTAGGCGAGCTCGAACAAGAAGTACGTCAGACTTTGACCCAGCTCGCCGATCTAGGGGTGAACTTCCTTACGTTGGGTCAATACTTACAACCGACGCCCAACCACCTACCCATCGTCCGTTGGGTACATCCCGATGAATTCGAAGGCTATCGACAATGGGCTCTGGAATTGGGGTTCCAAGGGGTTGCGGCGGGACCCTTGGTTCGTTCCAGCTACCGCGCAGATGAGCTCATCTCAGCGTTACGCTGAGCCGCACGCACAAGTATTACAGCCGTCATCCCGATCTAACCGCGTAGCTGACAAACCTCCCTGCCAACCCCGTTATACTGAAGATATGCTCTTTTTCGAAGACAATAGTGATGCCATTCCCATTGAACTGGTTGGCTCCGAAACACTTGAATCATGGCGGTCCGAACAAGATGAAAAGACGCTGGGATGGGCGGTTCGGACGCAGTTTGAAGGCAAGGCCAATCAACACTTCTTCGTTCCGACAACGAACGAACAGTCCGAGCGCGTAATCGCAGGTATTGGTGAACGTCCTTCGATCAACAGCATCGGTGATTTGCCGATTACCCTCCCTACCGGGGACTATCGCCTCGATAACGCCGACAGGGCCGTTATCCTCGGTTGGGGCCTTGGCGCGTATCAGTTCGCCGCTTACAAAAATGTACGTGCCTTACCGAGACTCTTCGTGGGCGCGGACGCCATGGACGTATCGGCCGAGTTAAATGCCATCGCCCTTTGTCGAGATCTGATCAACACCCCAACTTCCGACATGCTTCCACACCACTTGGAGGGCGCTGCTCGCAAACTGGCCACGCGCCACAACGCCACCATGGACGTCACAACAGGTAACGAGCTGCTAGTACGCGGATTGAACATTATTCATGCAGTGGGTCGCGCCAGTTCATCCGCTCCACGCTTGATTGATATTCGTTGGGGTGATCCGTCCGCCCCAGCCATCACCTTGGTAGGCAAAGGCGTGTGTTTTGACAGCGGTGGACTGGACCTGAAATCACATAGCAACATGCGTCTGATGAAAAAAGACATGGGCGGCGCGGCGACCGTACTCGGACTCGCTGACCTCATCATGTCACGGGGCTTACCGCTTAGGCTCCGGGTATTGATTCCCGCCGTTGAAAACGCGGTGTCCGCCAACGCATTCCGACCGGGCGACGTGCTGCATTCGTACCTAGGGCTTACCGTAGAAATTGACAATACGGACGCTGAAGGCCGGCTCATACTCTGCGATACGCTCGCGTTGGCGGCAGAAGACAATCCGGTGATGATCATTGACTATGCAACTCTAACGGGAGCCGCACGCTCGGCGCTTGGAACCGACCTCCCAGCAATGTTCAGCAACTCGGACAAGTTAGCCACGGAAGTGATCGACTCGGGGATTTCCTCTGAAGATCCCGTTTGGCGGATGCCGTTGTATTCGGACTACCAAGTGTTGTTAAAAAGCGAAATCGCCGACATCGTTAACTCCGCCAATACGCCGTACGGCGGTGCGATCACGGCCGCTCTCTTTCTGGAACGCTTTGTTGGCGACGTACCGTGGCTGCATTTTGACATCATGGGTTGGAATCTACGCAAACGACCGGCACATCCTGAAGGCGGAGAGGCGATGGCACTGCGAGCCGTTTTCGAGTTTCTCCGCCGTCGATACACGGACGATTGATTCCCTGACCTCCATGGATATCTTTATTCACAATACTCGCACGCGTACCAAGGAACGGTTCGAACCGGCATCGGAGCACGACGTGAGCATCTACGTCTGTGGACCCACCGTCTATGACCGGGTACATATTGGAAACGGACGACCCGCCGTAGTCTTCGACGTGCTGCTCCGCCTGTTACGGCTCTTCTACGAGAACGTGCGTTATGTCCGCAACATTACCGACGTTGACGACAAGATCAACGCTGCCGCGCAAGCTGCGGCGGAACCCATCGCCGAACTTACGGATCGATTCGCAGCCGCCTATCAACAAGATGTTGCTGCGCTCGGAGTGCTGGAGCCCACCGTCGAGCCGCGCGCCACCGGCCACATTCCCGAAATCATTGACATGATCAAACTGCTACTTGAGCGTGGACACGCATACGAAGCCGAAGGGCATGTGCTTTTTGACGTTGCCAGCGATCCGGATTATGGCAGCTTATCGCGGCGCTCTTTGGCCGATATGATCGACGGCGCTCGCGTTGAGGTGGCACCGTACAAGCGCGATCCAAAGGACTTTGTTCTCTGGAAACCGTCGACCGGTGATCTCCCAGGTTGGGCAAGCCCATGGGGTCGGGGGCGACCCGGATGGCATATCGAATGTTCCGCGATGATCCACAAACATCTTGGGCCCACGATTGACATCCACGGTGGGGGCAACGACCTAACCTTTCCCCATCACGAAAACGAACTTGCCCAAGGGCGGTGCGTCGGAGGCGACAACAACTACGTGCGCTACTGGATGCACAACGGAATGTTGACAATGGGCGCTGAAAAAATGTCGAAGAGCGTCGGTAACATCGTCACCATCCGTGAGCTCCTCGAATCGTACGACGGCGAGGTACTTCGTTATGCCCTGCTCTCTGGGCAATATCGCCAAAGTCTCGTGTGGGAAGAGCGCTTGCTCAAGCAAGCGCGGTCGAGCCTAGACACGCTCTATCAAGCGTTACGCACGGCGACCTCCGATAGCCCAAACACGGCTAGGTTCTACGCCGATTCGCCGGCTTCCGCATTTCCCAATGCCGTGCTCGAAGCCTTAGCCGATGACTTAAATACCCCCATTGCACTTGCATCACTACATGCACTCGCCGGCAAGATCCACGGAGCAGATAACGAAGCAGAAAAATCCTATCTTCGAGAAAAACTGCTCGCCGGCGGTTGGTTGTTAGGAATCCTGAATACGCCGGTAGAAGAGTACTTTCAAACCGACGCCGCCCTTGATAGTGCCTCGATCCAGGTACTCATCGATGAACGCGAGGCAGCACGCAATGCGAAAGACTTTGCCCGAGCAGACCAAATACGTGATCAACTCTTGG
>CAJWCW010000120.1 GCA_913030615.1 uncultured Gammaproteobacteria bacterium
CATCGGGGCAGAACATATAGCCTTTGCCCCAGATAGTCCTTATGTATGCAGGTGCTGTAGGGTCCGCTTCAATCTTGCTCCTAAGTCGCGTGATGCGCACATCTATGCTTCGATCGAAGGGTGAGCGGTCAGCTCCCGTCAACAGATCGAGGATCTTGTCTCGATCCATGACGGTGTCCGGGTAATCAACGAAAATCCCAAGCAGGTCAAATTCACCAGAGGTGAGTTGAACGTTGCGACCAGCGCAAGTCAGTCGGCGGGCTTTGCGATCGAGTACAAAGTCTCCAAATTCGACCATTTCAGATACTGCAGATGACCCATGACTGCGTCGCATCACAGCGCGAATTCGAGCTAGAAGTTCACGCGGATTGAATGGTTTCCCGAGGTAATCATCCGCTCCGATCTCTAAACCGACGATCCGGTCCACGTCTTGTCCCTGCGCCGAAATCATGATGATGGGCAAGCCTCCAGTCTTCTTGAGTCTTTTCGCAATCGAAAGCCCATCCTCACCAGGTAGCATCAGATCAAGGAGTACAAGATCGATTCCATGGCGTTGTATCACGTCATCCATTTCCCGACCATTGGCTGCAGTCTTGACGTCAAACCCCTGTTTTGTCAGGTACGCCCCAATCAGCTCACGTAATTCGGGGTCATCATCGACAAGCAGTAGCTTCGCCGCTTCAGCCATCTAGCGATACCTTAGTCGGATGACAAATAAACGCGCGGATGCCGATGCGTGCCACGGAAGAGCCGAGTTGGCACTCGGCATTGGCCGTGGTCATAAATCGCCTCGACATCCGAATATCTATGGTGTTTTACCTTCGATCGCGACGCGTTTCGTCGTGTTCTTCGTTTCTGAATGAGCTTCCAGCTCGGCGTCTTCACCCCGAGCGCGACCGTATTCACCCTGCCGGATGACTCGAATAGACTCGACCTGCGTGACGGTTCCATCTGCGCTTTGAATGATTCGTCCGAAATGGGCTTCGATCTTGGGTCTCAGCCCACTGGCAGCCATGCGT
The DNA here is from genome assembly GCA_913030615.1 of uncultured Gammaproteobacteria bacterium. Taxonomy (GTDB): domain Bacteria; phylum Pseudomonadota; class Gammaproteobacteria; order Pseudomonadales; family Azotimanducaceae; genus UBA11889. Next base: position 1,020 of record CAJWCW010000120.1, read on the forward strand.
TTCCGCATCTCTATAATCAGACCACGACGCTCGACAGTATTTAAGGCCCTAATCTGACCCGCAATTTCGGTTAACTCGGCATCGGTATAGTCCGTAAAGGACCGCCTTGCATTCGCTGCGGTTACTGTATCGACGCTACGCTCCGGTGGAATAATCGATGGGGTTTCCGCGTGCGAAAACCACGCGAGTACCGGAGCAACCGCGACGCCGACCAACCGTCGCATAAACGTCGATTTAACCATCCAACCCAAGGTCCTCGACCTCTCCCACGCGCCTCGCGCCTTAGTACGCGATCTCCAAAGATGTCATGGCGAAGTAACCGTACGGTGGCGGTCCTTATGGACCTAGACCACCGTACGCCTCACTCGTCAAGCACGTTCAAACAGACCCGCAGCTCCTTGGCCACCACCAATGCACATGGTTACAACACCGTAGCGTTGTTCCCGTCGTTGCAATTCGCGAAGCACAGCACCCGTGCACCGTGATCCGGTCATTCCAAACGGATGGCCAATGCTGATACTTCCGCCATTAACGTTGTACTTTTCATTGTCGATATCGAGTTGATCTCGACAATAGACGCACTGCGAAGCAAACGCTTCATTAAGTTCCCATACATCGATGTCGTCCTGCTTGAGACCCGCATTTTGCAGTAGCCGCGGGATTGCAAACACCGGACCAATACCCATCTCATCTGGTTCGCACGCAGCAACCGTAAAGCCACGATAAATACCAATCGGCTCAATTCCCAATTGGGCCGCTCGATCCGAACTCATGAGCATCGTCATGGAAGCCCCGTCGGAAAGTTGCGACGCATTACCTGCAGTGACCGTTCCGTCTTCTTCAAAAGCTGGAGCCAGACCACTCAACCCATCGAGTGTGGTTTGGGGACGATTACACTCGTCCTTGTCAACACTCACTTCAACTCGGCTCTCGTCGCCTGTCTCCTTGTCAACCTTAAGCATCGTCGCGTTCATCGGGACGATTTCTTCGGAAATCCAGCCTTGTTCAACGGCGTTGGCGTAGCGTTGTTGGCTCTGCAGCGCATAGACGTCCTGCATTTCTCGCGTCACCTGATATCGACGCGCGACCACTTCAGCGGTGTTACCCATCGCCATAAAAACCTCAGGTTTCTCTTCGATCAGGCGTTTGTTCTGTTCCGCTTTACCAGTGGTTTGACGATTTCTCATCGAGATCGAATCCACTCCGCCCGCAATCGCGACCTGTGATTGGCCCGACGCAATTTGATTTGCAGCAATGGCGATGGATTGGAGTCCTGATGAACAGAAACGGTTGATCGTCATACCCGCAGTTGTGATCGGTAGTTTTGAAAGGACTACCGCAAGCCGCGCCAAATTCCCATCTTGTTCGCCCGCATGACTGGCTGCACCAACAACCACGTCTTCGACTTCCTCAGCCGAAACACTTGGGTTTCTTTCAAGAAGCGAATCGATGCAGTGCGCGAGCATGTCATCGGAGCGCGTCAGGTTAAAACTGCCGCGAAAGGACTTAGCAAGTCCGGTGCGAACACTGTCTACCACTACGACGTCAGTCATTTATATTTCCCCCATACAGTCCAATTTAAGTCAGCTTGAATTATTCAAACCGAAAACCGATTGAGTGTAGCACGCTGCTGCTACCTTGGCGCTCTACCCTTACGAAAAGCTTATAACCCTTTAGATACAAGGGTTTTAGCCAATCCATCGGTGGAAACTTAACTCATTTGCAAGCTATGATTCTCCCTAAATCGTTCGGGACAACAAATGGCAACCCAGGTTCTCGCAGACGACATCTGTTTCGGAGAAGGGCCCCGCTGGCACGATGGCCGTTTTTATTTTTCCGACATGCACGATCAGCAAGTAAAAACTGTTGCGGAGACCGGACAGGTTAGCAGCGTGGTCGAAGTCGAAAACCGACCCTCCGGGCTTGGATGGTTACCGAACGGCAATTTACTGATTGTTTCCATGCTTGACCGTCGAATCCTCCAGTTCGACGGCTCTGTCTTGTCCGAACATGCGGATCTGTCTGAATTCGCGCCTTTCGAGTGTAATGACATGATCGTCGATTCCACGGGGCGGGCATACGTGGGTCACTTTGGCTTCGACCTTAACGGCGGCGCGAGTTTCGACCACGCATCCTTGATCGCAATCGAGACGGACGGAAAATCCCGGGTCGTCGCGGACCACTTATCCTTCCCCAATGGGGCGGTCATAAGCCCCGATGGCGGGACCCTCGTGGTTGCGGAAACGTTTGCGGGCCGCCTTACCGCATTTGATATCGTCGCCAATGGGGACCTGGAGAATCGTCGACTGTGGGGGCAGCTACCAGCCGGCTCGGCACCAGACGGCATATGTCTAGATGCCGAAGGTGCTATCTGGGTTGCATCCCCGCCAACGAATGAGTGCCTTCGGCTCGCCGAAGGGGGCGAGGTCCTTGAGCGCATTCAGTTCGATCAAGGCGCTTACGCTTGCATGATCGGCGGGACGGATACACCGCTACTTTTTGTGATGACGTCGTCTTCATCTTCACCCGCCGAGTGCCGCGCACTGCGTGGAGCACGCGTTGAAACAGTGCCTGTGTCGGTACCCGGAGCTGGTTACCCCTAGCGTCCAGCAACATTGGCCAGCCGCGACGCGCACACGTAAACTCTGGCGGTTTGATTTCAGGACCAACGTTCATGAAGCTCATTAAAAAGACGGACGAATACATTATTTACATGAAACGTTCTGGTCGTTACGGCGTAAAAAACACCGTTCACGAATGGATCAATGGTATCTCCAAAACTCGGATCCTCTTAGCCGAAGGCCTAATTGAAACAACCCTTCCTCCTGAGCCAGACGTGAACGCCGTCGAAGCGGCCGACGACACGGAGGTCACCGCTAGCGCCGATATAGCGGTCGCTGAAGAGGATAGCTCCATCGATGACGCCCCAGGTTCCATCGATTCAGAAGCGGAAGAATCTGAGGTTGAGGAAGCTGCCAACTCCCAAGAGGAACCGTCTAGCGTGACCGAGGCCGAAGACTCTGTACCCGAGGAAACCTCTGACGCCAGTGACGAGGCAGATTCAGAGACATCCACTGCATCCGATTCGCCCGACGATGTCGCTGCGGAAGAATCTGAGGTTGAGGAAGCTGCCAACTCCCAAGAGGAACCGTCTAGCGTGACCGAGGCCGAAGACTCTGTACCCGAGGAAACCTCTGACGCCAGTGACGAGGCAGATTCAGAGACATCCACTGCATCCGATTCGCCCGACGATGTCGCTAATGTTGATACCACTGATGAAGAAGAACCCGAGGCAAATGAGGATGCAGAGGGTAAAGAACCTTAGTCCCTCGTTAGTCGCTTTAGCTTCAGCAGCCTTTTTTCTCGGGGGCTGTGAACTGCCGGACGATCATCTGAAAAGGTCGTCGACGTTAACTGAATACGTGGGCTCTGATTCTTGCGGCGTATGTCACGCGACCCAGTACCAATCGTGGCTAACGTCGCATCATGCAAAGTCCATGCAGCCGGCCACACCCGAAAGCGTTTTAGGTAACTTCGACGACGCGACGTTTTCGCATAGCGGCATTGAGACGCTGTTTAGGAAAATTGATGGTCGCTACATCGTCCGAACGAAAGGAGCTGCAGGTACGTACGAGGAATTCACGATCGCCTATACGTTCGGCGTGGATCCCCTGCAACAATACCTCATCGAAATTGATGGCGGCCGCTATCAGGCCTTCGATGTTGCCTGGGACACCCTGCGGCGACGATGGTTCCATCTAAATCCGGTTGTTGAACATCGGAGCGTAAGTTCGGAAATTGAAACAGTACCCGAAGGCGTGCATTGGGCTAGCCGCGGCTTCAACTGGAATAGGCAGTGTGCAGATTGTCATTCCACCAACGTACAGGTCGGGTTAGCAAAGGGTGGTTATGAAACACGATTCGATGCGCATAACGTAGCGTGCGAGGCTTGTCACGGTGCCGGGCTGTCCCATACGAACGATACCTCCAAACCGTATGCCGACGTAGCCTGCGCGCCGTGTCACAGTAGGCGCAGTCAAATCGCCGAGGGGTTTCAACCCCCCAATCAACTGCTCGATTATTACGTGCCGGCGCCAACAGTACGGCCTTTGTATTTCGATGACGGCCAGATCCGCGACGAAGTGTTTGTTTACGGCTCATTCCTCCAAAGCCGTATGCATATGGCCGGAGTCACGTGTTCGGACTGTCACGCACCACACTCGGCGCGGTTACAGTCAAGCGGTGACGCATTATGCCTTCGCTGCCATAACGAAAATCCGCCAATAAATTTCAAAGACGCTTTAGGCGATTTCGATACCTCGCTTCACCATATGCACCCAGTGACCCCAATTGAGTGTATTGACTGTCACATGCCCAAGCGCACATACATGCAAATCGATGATCGACACGACCATAGCCTCCGTGTGCCCAGGCCCGACCTCAGCATCCAATACGGAACTCCAAATGCCTGTTCCAACTGCCACGACCAAGGTGACGAATGGGCAATGCAACAAATCATTCAGTATCACGGTAGCCGTCGTCGATCACATTTTTCCGACACGCTACTGTCGGGAAGTCGACGACATTTCGATGCGGAGCGCCATCTAGCCGAACTGGCCAACGATCCGGGACAGCCCCCCACGGCGAGGGCTAATGCCCTATCGCAGCTTAGTGGCTACGAGTTGGGCTACTCCGCGGAGGCAGTCACCAACGGTCTCAAAGATCCCGAACCACTCGTGCGGTTGTACGCGTTGCGAAGCATCGAACGGGTGGACCAAAACAAGCGACACGGGGCTCTCAAACGCCTTCTGGCAGACCCGATCAAAGCGATTCGAACAGACGCTGCACGAATTGCCATTGAGCATCTGTCCGACTTCACCGAACCGGCGGAACGGGCCCTGATTTTGTCCGTTCTCGAAGAATATAAGGCCATCCAGACGCAACAAAGCGACCTACCCGAAGCCCATACCAATTTAGCGGCCATTTCTATCGCACTCGGTCAATTTGACGTCGCCGAACAACAGCTAAAAAACGCACTCGCAATCGAGCCCGAGTGGATTCCAGGCCTGGTAAATCTTGCCGATCTTTATCGGCGCGTTGGCCGGGATTCCGAGGCTGGCGATATCCTAGAAAAAGCGATCGCGATTAAACCTCCGATAGCGGAAGCCCAAATAGCATACGGAATGTGGCTGATTCGCAGCGGCAGGCCCAGCGATGCATTAAATCAATTTCAACGTAGCTATGAGCTCGAACCCGAAGGACTCCGGAACGGCTATCTCTACGCCCTCGCCTTAAATGCGAATAACCGGCGAGACCAGGCGATCGGAATCGCCGAATTAGCTGTCGATCGCTTTGGTGACCATCGGATCTTACTGGAGCTACTCGCAACCATGTATCGAGACGCAGAATCGTTCGATGGGGCCCTACGATACGCAACCCGTCTAGAAGAACGCTTTGGCGGTGACGTCTATCGCGCTCTTCGAGCGCAGATGCTTCTTGCCGTTCGCAAACGAGACGGGGCCTCCTAGACAAGGCGGGAATCATACGGGCGGCATTTCAATCGCATCGCACATGCAAACCGAAGCGACGGGGAGGACTGGTAGAATGATCGGATGCCTAAAGGTGGTCCTACTTCGCACATTTATTTCTCCCAACGACTGCGCCTTCACTACGTAGATTGGGGCAACGAAGATGCACCGACCCTACTGATGGTCCATGGGGGTCGCGATCACTGTCGAAACTGGGATTGGGTCGCTGATGAGTTACGACACGACTACCACATTATCGCGCCAGATCTTCGGGGGCACGGGGATTCCCAATGGATGCTCGGCGGCAGCTACACGATTATTGATTATGTCTACGATATCGCGCAGCTACTTCACCAGACTCGAGCAACGCCATCCGTGATTATGGGACACTCGTTAGGCGGTTCAATCTCACTATTGTATTCCGGCATCTATCCAGAAAATGTCACGAAATTGATTTCCATTGAGGGAATGGGTCCACCCCCCGGAATGTTCGATATGTATGGGAAAACAGGCCCCCACGCCCGCCTAGAAGCTTGGGTCGGAAACCTACGTCAACTTTCGGGACGCATGCCAAAGCGGTATTCGTCTCTAGAAGATGCCTTCCAACGGATGCAAACGGAAAACCCTCACTTGAGTGAGGACCAGGCCAGACATCTTACCATCCATGGTAGCAATCAGAATGAAGACGGCAGTTACAGTTGGAAGTTCGATAACTATGTAAGGGCCTTTGCGCCAATCGGTTTATCCCCCGAAGAAACGTGGAAAATTTATGCGCGAATAGATTGCCCTACGCTATTGATACACGGGACCGAATCTTGGGCATCGAATCCACAAGACGACGGTCGCTCCAAAGCATTTAACAACTCGTCCGTTGCCGGAATCGAGGGCGCTGGCCACTGGGTTCACCATGATCAGCTTGGGCGATTTCTAGACGTTACAAGGGAGTTTCTCAATTCGTGAAACGTGACCAACGCAACATCACGGTTGGCGAAATTCACGACGCGCCA
>CAJWCW010000121.1 GCA_913030615.1 uncultured Gammaproteobacteria bacterium
GTTGACAGAGTGGAGGTGAGAGCACCCAGCACCATTGATGCTGTGGAGTGTTCTGGCGATGCTGTCGAGTTGACCCTCGATAAGGATGTTGTATCGGCGGCTTGCCTCGTGGTCGCGGAAGGTCGGGAGTCCTCCACGCTCAAGCAGCTTGGAATTTCAACGCAGAGTTATGGAAGTATGGGGCGGGCTATTGGGACCGTTGCTAGGACCGTTGATCCACATGACGGCTGCGCTCTGCAACATTTTGGAGAGGGAATCTTGGCATTCTTGCCGCTGCCCGAAGAGCGGACTGTTTCGGTTGTATGGAGCCTGCCGACTGGACGATACGATCAATTGCTGACACTTGATGGAAAAGATTTCGCCGCAGCTTTGACCCACGAATCCGAGTCCGCACTTGGTGAAGTGACGGAAGTTGGCGAGCGGGTTGGTTTTCCTTTTGGCCAATCCCTCGTCGCTGACTTTAACCCGGTGCCACGGGTTCTTGTTATCGGGGATGCAGCACGGACTGTGCATCCTCTTGCCGGTCAGGGCGTTAATTTGGGTTTGGAAGATGTGCAAGGGATTCAAACGGTAGTCCAGCATCTCAAAGACGATATGGGCGAGACCGCTATATGGCGTCGATTTGCAATAAGACGCCGTGCCCGCGCCCGGGTGATGCTAAAGCTTATGGAGTTCTTTGATCGAACATACGGTGCTTCCGGACCGTACCGGAGATGGACGCGCAATCTTGGCATCCGGACTGTGAACAAAGTCCCTGCCCTTAAATACCAATTGATGCGTGAAGCCATGGGTTTAGGACCGCTCGCGACGCTATATTGAACAACCTGTCGCCATCTGCAGTTGTTCGACCTGTTTGAAAGAGGTACTGGCGTTGGCCCGAGTGCCCCGAAGAGCGACTTCACAAGATGCGATTAGCAAGCGATTGTTCTCGAGGGTGGTTAGAACGGATTTTGGTTGCGTATGGCAAGCGTTCACGGGGGCGCGAAAAATACTGGATAGGTGGCGGTTGGTGTAGTCAGAATAGCGACGGATCTGTCTCTAAGGGTAAAGGCCTAATCGATGAGTGAAATCCCGGAGGGTATCTATTACGCAGAAAGCCATGAATGGGCGCGTCTCGAAGAGGATGGACGAATAACGGTTGGTATTACTGATTTCGCTCAGGACGCTCTTGGTGACATTGTTTATATCGAGCTACCCCAGATAGGGCAGTCGCTGCAAGCTTCGGTAGAAGCTGGAGTCGTTGAGTCGGTCAAGGCCGCTTCCGACATATACGCTCCGGTAAGCGGCGTCGTTACCGCCGTCAATCGATCTCTAGAAGATTCACCGGAGAACGTCAATTTAGATGCGTACGGCGACGGCTGGTTTTTCGCCCTTGAACCTTCCGACGTCAGAGAACTTGAGGATCTTTTAAACGACGTTGCCTACCGAGAAGCTGCTGAGAACGAGCCTTGATGCGCAAGCTCTAGCGCGCGCGGTGAGGACTACCCCTTAAGCTTGAGTTTGTATTCTTCAAAGTCGGTTATTGCTGATTCGCAGGTCAAGTCGCGGCAAATGTACGCACTGACAACCTGGCGGGTTTCGGCCGAAACGAGCGCCGGAAGTTGCTTTGGTACCAGTCCAGGCTCGTCGTATGGAATTCCGTAGACGCAGCGTTCCGGCGTGTAACCCTCGCGCGCGAGGGTTAACCAAGAACCGATGGCTTGCTGCGGTCCACGCACAATAATTTGTTCGGGAGAATAGAGACGAGATTCAAGAGCGACGAGCAGTGTGCAGTGAGCAGCAGGATATTGCTCGATTGATGCGCGTGCCCAAGCAAGTGTTTCCATGCCCGCGTCAATGTATCGTGGTTCGTTAAGCAAATGTCCTAGTTTCAGTAGTGCAACGGCCGCAGTCGCATTTCCCGGGGGTAGCGCGTCGTCGAGGGTTGGCTTGGGCCGGTGGATCAGCTTTTCTTGGTCATGGGCCGTAAAGAAGAAACCGCCATCCTCGTCGAGGAATTTGGACAATAAAAGATCGGCGAGCGCTTCCGCGAATTCGATATCGGAAGAACGCCATTGGGCCTCCAACAAGACGAGTAATCCGTCAAGAAGATTCGCGTAGTCGTCGAGAAATCCGTCATGGCCAACGATGCCGTTGTTCCAGACTGCGGAGAGCCGATTTCCGTCAAAGCAGTTATCGCGAATAAAGTCGATGGCGCGTTGAGACGAATGGAGCCAGGGCTTCTGATCAAATCGCATCGCGGCTTTCGCCATGCCTTTGATTGCGAGACCGTTCCATGAGGTGAGGATTTTTTCATCGCGTCCCGGTGGCGTGCGTTCGGAACGACGGTGGAGAAGTTTGGCCTTTGCGGATTCAAGAAGTTTTTCTGCTTCTTCTGCTTTGAGACTTAGCCTTTCGGTGACGGCGCGCCAAGCATCTCGGCGATGAAAATTCCATTTGCCCTCAAAATTCGCCGTTTTATCCAAACCGTACAACGTTTCGACGAGGAGGTATTCATCGCTATCTAAAAGGTTCTGAACTTCGTTTCTACGCCATACGTAGTAGCTCCCTTCGACTCCGTCTGAATCTGCGTCCAGAGAGGTAAAATAACCTCCTTGCGGATGTTGCATGTCGCGAACGATCCAATCAGCCGTTTCCCTAAGCGCGTTATTAAACAGTGGATCTGGACCAAGTCCCAAGGCGTCGGCGAAAAGACTCATGAGCCTGCCGTTGTCGTACAACATCTTCTCGAAGTGGGGGATCATCCATTCGTTGTCGGTAGAATATCGACAAAAACCTCCGCCCACGTGATCGTAGATGCCGCCACGGGCTATCCGTGTGAGGGTGGTCATCGCCATATCGAGGGCTTCTCGATCGACTGCGTCATGGCGTCTTGAAAACGCCCAGTGGCGCATTAATCTCTCGATATTCGCGGGCATGGGGAACTTCGGCGCCGGTCCAAAACCACCGTGGACGGAATCATAACGGGACGCGAGCTGATCCCTTGCGGTGGACAGTAACGGCCGGTCGTCAATTCCTTGCGCTTCGGCACGGTCGTTCAGTCGTGCCAACACCACGCTAAGTTTTTTACTCTGGGCTTCGAGGTCGGTTTTATTGTCTTGGTACATGCTACTCACTCGCATGAGTAAGTCTCTGAATCCGGGAAGATTAAATCGTGGGGCCGGAGGGAAATAGGTACCACCAAAAAACGGCAGTTGAGTCTGTGGGTCAAGAAACATGGTGAGAGGCCAACCGCCGGTGCGTTGCGTGAGGAGTTGATGAGCGGTCTGGTATATCTGGTCAATATCGGGGCGCTCCTCTCGATCAACCTTTATGTTGATGAAGTTATCGTTCATCACCGACGCGGTAATTTCGTCCTCAAAAGATTCGTGGGCCATCACGTGACACCAGTGGCATGACGAATAGCCGATGGATAGGAGGATAGGTTTATTTTCGTCCGTTGCCTTTTCGAGCGCTTTGTTTCCCCACGGGTACCACTGGACAGGATTCGTAGCGTGTTGTTGGAGATAGAGACTAGGTTCGTTCTCGAGCTGGTTCATTCTTTACCTTGGTGCACTTGCGAAATAATAGCCTTGCTGAATTGTAAGGACACCTGGAAAAACTGGGTCAGTAATTAGAGAGTATTGGCCCGAGGAGCCAGTGGCTTCGCAGGAGTTGATTATGAAAGAATCGTCGCATGCGAAGTGAAGTAGAGAACCTCGATCTTCACGGCTTTCGACCGAACGTTGGCATCGTGATATCCAACGATGTAGGCAATGTTTTTTGGGCTCGTCGAGTTGGCGGTGATAATGCGTGGCAATTCCCTCAGGGAGGAGTACAGCCAAACGAAACGCCCGAAGACGCCCTCTATCGAGAACTGTATGAAGAAGTCGGCCTGACACCGGCGTCTGTAAGAATACTCGGCGTCACGAGCAGTTGGCTTCATTATCGATTACCTAAGCGGTTGCGGCGTTATAACTCCAGTTCGCGTTTTCGCGGACAAAAGCAGAAGTGGTATTTGCTTAAATTGGTAGGAGACGAAAACGACATTTCGATGAACTGTTCGGATAAACCCGAATTTGATGCTTGGCGTTGGGTTAGTTATTGGTATCCGTTGACTGAGATCGTTGCGTTCAAACAGGAGGTCTATCGTCAGGCGTTGCGAGAGCTCGCGCCAACCCTACAAATCGGAGGCATGTAATTGCTTGACGCGCTTCGACAAATCAGACGCGATGTAGACGCCGCGCCAAGTTTCGAACATGCGCTGGGCATAGTTGTCGCACGAGTGTGTTTAATTCTCGGTACTGAAGTTTGCTCCGTCTACGTTTTTGACAAAGTCACCGGCGACTTGAGATTAATCGAAAACGAAGGGTTTCGTAGACGCGCGATTGGCAAGGTGTCGCTTGCACCCGGAGAAGGTGTTGTGGGGCTAGTCGCTGAACGCGGTGAACCACTGAACATCGAGAATGCATCAGAACATCCACGATATCGGCACTTTTCGGAAATAGGGGAAGAACCCTTTTCTGCCTTTCTGGGCGTTCCTGTGATTCATAATCGTCGAGTACTCGGTGTCATCACCGTCCAACAAAGAGAAGATCGACGTTTTCGCGAAGATGAGGAGGCGTTTCTCACGACGCTTGCTGCTCAGTTGGCAAATGTTGTCGCGCATGCTGAAGCCACGGGAAGCGTTTCGGCGTTATTGAATGCGGATTATGTCCCGAGTGATGTTAGGTATGAGGGGATCGCAGGGGCCCCAGGGATCGCTATTGGCACCGCCGTGGTCGTTGGTCCTTCGGCTAACTTTGATCATGTGGCTGACAAAGGTACCGATGATGTCAGCGCGGAGTTGACCAATTTTGATCATGCGATCGATCGGGTCCGCGCTGATATCGAGGAGACCAATCGGTCGTTGTCTCGACAACTACCAACGGAAGAGCGGGCGTTATTTTCCGCATACTTGCATATGCTGGATGACACCGCGATTGCGGGCGAAGTTCGCGAGGAAATTCGTCAAGGAAATTGGGCGCAGGGGGCGCTTCGGCTGGTCGTTACGAGGCATGTTTCGAAACTGCAGCAAGTCGAAAACTCATATATACGGGAGAGAGTTGCCGATATCCGAGAATTGGGGCAGCGGGTCTTGGCATATCTACAGGATATTCACAAAGACAAGCTTTACTTTCCAGATCAGGCCATTTTGATAGGTGAAGAAGTAACCGCTTCGATGGTTTCGGAAGTGCCCCCGGAGCGACTGAAAGGCATCGTATCGTTGCGGGGATCTAGCAATTCGCACACCGCGATTTTGGCACGCGCTCTTGACGTTCCGGCCATCATGGGCGCGACAGAGCTGCCCCTATACGAATTCGAGGATCAGACCGTGGTTGTGGATGGTTTTTACGGTGAATTAGTTGGTAATCCCACGGCGCAGGTGATCAATCACTACCGTGAGTTAATTGCTGAGGAAGCCGAGTTCGTTAAGGAACTCGAGCCTCTTAAAGATCAACCAAGCGAAACTCTGGATGGCCACCGAATAAACCTTTGGGTGAATATCGGTCTTGTGGGCGAAATCACGCGTTCGCTAGATCGCGGTGCGGAGGGGATCGGACTTTTTCGAACAGAGATTCCATTCGCTTCTCGAGATCGTTTCCCGACGGAGGAAGAACAGCGGGTTATATATAGAGGGCACTTGGAAGCATTTAACCCTCGACCGGTGACGATGCGGACGCTTGATATTGGGGGTGATAAAGCGTTGCCCTATTTCCCCATCGACGAGGACAACCCCTTTTTAGGTTGGCGGGGGATTCGTGTGACCCTCGATCACCCAGAGATTTTTATGGTCCAGGTTAGGGCAATGATTAAGGCGAGCGTGGGTCTGGAATCCGACCTCCGAATTATGTTCCCGATGGTGACCAACCGCCATGAGGTTGCGGAAGCGAAGGCGCTTGTTATGAGGGCTTACCGTGAGGTTCGGGAGGAGGAAGTCGCGGTAAAGTTGCCTCAGGTTGGCGTCATGATCGAGGTTCCAGCGGCAATACATCAGGCACGCCTGATCGCACGCGAGGTCGATTTTCTTGCAGTTGGATCCAACGACCTTACCCAGTATATGTTAGCGGTGGATCGTAATAATCCGCGAGTCGCGAATCTCTACCAAGAAATGCACCCGGCAGTCCTGCATGCGTTGCGAGAACTCGCTAAAGCTGCCCACGCGGAACAGAAAGGAATTGGCATATGCGGCGAACTCGCTGGTACGCCAGAGGGCGCCGTTCTTTGCGTAGCGATGGGTTACGACGTCCTGTCGATGAACGCCGCGAATTTGCTGAAGGTTAACTGGGTGATTCGAAATGTATCAATGCGGGATTGCCGACGCATTCTCGCCCGCGTTCGACGGATGGAAGACGCTGAGGAAATACTCGATTTTATCCGTGATCAGCTCATAGGGGCGGGACTGGAACGGGCCATTCCTCATCATGAAACACCAAGTATGTTTCTTTGATGATTAGGACTGCCGATCGGATACGATCTAGACGACCCGGGAGAGCCCACCATCCATATTGATCGCGCAACCCGTCAGGTAGGACGCCTGTTCGGACGATAGAAACAAAGCTACCTCGGCAACTTCGCTCGCTTCGCCCATACGGCCCATAGGTAGGCGTTTCCCAGCTTCTAACACGAATTGTTCGAACGAGGTCGAGCGATCGCTGGCGTCGTAAGCCCGTTGAATCTGGTCCGACTTAATGTGCCCGATGAGTAATGCGTTCACGAGGATATTGTGGGGTGCGAGTTCGCCGGCCAGAACCTTGGTTAATGCCATGCCTGCCGCTCGACTGACTGAAGTTGGTGCGGAGCCGGGTGGCGGTGCTTTCGCTGCCGTGTTTAAAACATTGATGATGCGTCCCCAACGTTTGGAGATCATGTCAGGGATGACGTGACGGGCTAAACGCGCTGCGGCAAAGAGTTTTAAGTCCAAATCTGCTTGCCAAACTTCGTCCGAAATACTCATGAAAGGATGTGCCTCGGATTTCCCGGCGTTATTCACCAAAATATCGACTGGACCCATCGCTTCGACCACGTGTTTATGAACGGTCTCGATTGCCGCCGCATCGGATACGTCGCACGGGTACGCGCCGACTTTGCCGGGCCCGTTTTGTTCTATTTCTTTTTGGGCTTCTTTCAGAGGACCATCTCGACGGGCGAGTAATGCCACATTGGCACCGGCAGAGTGGAATGCAGACGCCATTGCTCGGCCTAATCCTAGGCTACCCCCCGTCACCAGTGCGGTTTTTCCAGATAAGTCCATGCTGATGCCCCATGACTCGGATTAAGGAGTGCATTGGAAATAGTTTTAGGTTTTTACGCTTTCCCCCGGATAGTGCACGGGTCCGATCATGAATACCACGTCAAGAATTCTTGAGTAGGACAGTTTCTTCAATGCGTTTCGTCGGGAGCCCTTTCGACTCGAATGCCTGTTCGCAGAAGAGAAACTTGTCGCGTTCAAG